>NZ_CP024583.1:0-256041 GCF_002754815.1 Roseomonas sp. FDAARGOS_362
CGGTGGTGATGACGGTGCGACCATCAACGGTAGCAGGGATCTGTCCCGGCTGTGGTGGCGTCAGCCATCGAGTGCACAGCCGCTACACTCGGAACTTGGCCGATCTCCCGTTGAGCGGGCGTCCTGTGGAATTGAAGCTCCTCGTCCGGCGGTTCCGCTGCGACCGTGCCCTGTGCCCCCGCCGCATCTTCTCCGAACGGTTCGTGGCTGCGACGCCATGGGCTCGGCGCACGGCCCGGCTGGACGAGATCGTCCACCACCTCGGCCTGGCGCTTGGCGGCCGTCCGGCCGCGAGCTTCGCCCAGAGGCTGCGATTACCGGTCAGCAACGACACCTTGCTGCGGGTCGTCCGGCGCCGTGGAAGCCCAGCGTTCACGCCACCGCAGGCGGTCGGGATCGATGATTGGGCGTGGAAGCGCAACCACCGTTACGGCACGCTGATCTGCGACCTGGAGCGACGACGCACTATCGCCCTCTTGCCCGACCGCGAGCCCGCAACGGCGCAGGCCTGGTTGTCCGGCCAGCCGCAGATCGAGATCGTGACCCGCGACCGCGGTGGCGCCTACGCCCTGGCCGCGGCACGGGCGCTACCTGATGCGATGCAGGTAGCCGATCGTTGGCACCTGATGGAGAACGCCAGCCAGGCTTTTCTGGCCGCGACCCGAGCCTGCATGCGCCAGGTGCGCGCGGCTATCGGCGCCACCACGGTCGACCCCCGGCTGCTGACCGCGGCGGAGAAGCTCCAGTACGAGGGTTATCTCCGACGTGAGGACGCCAACGCCGCGGTCTTGGCGCTGCACAAGGCGGGCAAGGCGATCAAGGAGATCGTCCGGTGCACCGGTCATAGCCGCGGAACGGTGCGGCGCATCCTGCGCGGCCAGCGCGCGGATGTGTTCCGCACGCGGGAAAGCTCGCTCGACGCACACCTCCCCTGGCTGGACGCGCGCTGGGCGGCTGGAGTCCGCAACGGCGCCGCGCTGTGGCGCGAGCTTCGCGATCTCGGCTTCCACGGCTCGCTGCGGGTGGTCGCAGAGTGGGCGACGCGTCGCCGCCGGTCAGAGCAGGTCAACGTCGAGGGGCTGAGCCGTGTTCCGTCGGCCCGCACCGTGGCACGCCTGATGACCATGGCGCGTGACAGCCTGTCCAAGACGCAGACTGTGACGGTGGCTGCTATCGAAGCAGCGGTGCCTACCCTGGTCCAGGCGCGGGAGATCGTCGAAGCCTTTCACGCCTTGATCCGCCGAAAACATGAGGCCGCGTTGGATGGCTGGCTCGACAGGGCGGCAGCCAGCCTCCTGGCCCCGTTCGCGCGCGGGCTCGCCCGGGATCATGTCGCCGTCCGAGCCGCAATTTCCTCCGCTTGGTCCAACGCCCAAGCCGAGGGGCAGATCAACAAGCTGAAGGTGGTCAAACGCCAGATGTATGGCAGAGGGAATCTCGACCTGCTCCAGGCCCGCGTCATAGCAGCAGGCCGATGACCGCCATCGAAATTGCGTCAGAGCCCCGTTTGGACGCCGATCACCCCTCCAACAGGGTTCCTATTCCATGCCGTTCCACAGCCGCGGTTCACCGGCGTGCTGCAACGGGCTGGGGTGCGTATATCCATGGATGGACGGGGACGCTGGATGGACAATGTTTTCATCGAGCGGCTCTGGCGCAGCCTGAAATACGAGTGCGTCTACCTGCACGTCTTCGAGACCGGCTCGGAGCTTCGGGCCGGGCTCGCCAAGTGGATTGGCTACTACAACGCCGGACGACCCCATTCCGCCCTGGCCGGGCGTACGCCTGACGAGGCATATGGGGCAGCCGGAATGGAGAGACTGGCGGCCTGACGAAAATCAGAGCCGAGCTTATCACAGCCGCCAAACTGTCCGGCGATTGGGGACCACCTCTAGGTGACGGAGCCTGCGGTGTCTCTCATCTTCCGGGAGGGACATGAAGGCGTCGTGCTGGGTCACTTCGTGCGTGGCCTCGATGGCCTTGAGCTTGGGATAGAGATAAGCAACGGCGGCCTGGGAAGCCTGCAGACGCATATCCAGCGGCACCGGGACCTGAACCGTGGTCCCGTCCTCAAGCTGCTGGGTGGGCAGGCCGAGGGTGGCGGCATTGCCCTGCGTGAAGTGCAGCAGCACCCGCAGCGGGTCGCACCCCATCTCCTCGGCCATGCGTCGAGCGGCCAGCGTGGCCTTGTTCAGGGTGCCTGGTTTGCGACCGGCGCCGGGGGGCTGGGGCTGGCCGGGGATGAACTGAGACATGCGTGGGGGTCCTAATGTCCAAGACTTTCTTGGGCGGACCATATGGCCGGGGGCTGACGGGCGCTCTGGCTAAAACTTGTTTCTTGCAATGTATATACAAAACGCCCATACATATGGGGTCGAAAGACGCAAACGCTGGTGGATAACCAGCGATCAAGCTCAACCCCCTTCCGAGGACATCCCGCTTGGCCAAAGCAGACACCACCCTCACCCCGAACCAGGGGAGCAAATCAAGAAGGTTGCTAAACAATGGAGTTCGAGTGGGACGATAATAAGCGCCTCAAGAATATCGAGCGCCACGGTCTCGATTTCCTAGATGTTTGGCAGCTTTTTGACGGAGACTACATCAAAGGGCCAGCTAAGCTGGGAGAAGGCGGGGAAGAACGCTTTCTCATCACGGGGATGATCCACGGTCTCTACGTAACGGGTGTCTTCACGATGCGCGGCACAGTGACACGGGTGATCTCCCTTCGTAGGGCACGCAACAATGAGCGGAGAGAACACGAAGAGATACACGGCAGCTGAGCTTCGCGAGATGAGCCAGCGCGGCGAAAGCCGCACCGATCTCGCACGCCTTCGCGCCATGACCGATGAGGAAGTGGAGAAGGCGGCAGCGGAGGAGTTGGCCGAAGAGGGCATCTCCCCCGATTGGTACAAGGACGCTGAGGCCGTCTCCCCACGGACCAAGGTCCCCATCAGCATCCGGCTCGATGCTGACATCGTGGACGATTTCCGCAGCAGAGGCCGGGGGTGGCAGACCCACTTGAACTCGGTCCTAAGGGCCTACCTCAATGCCAAGAACGCCTCGGCCCGGTAACTCCGGGGCGGGGCGTTTCTCTGTCTGGGGCTAGCGGGTAACGGTCATCCCGTTGAAGGCCCCGACCGTCCGGCGGCACCGCTCAACAGCCACATCCACGGCGCTCCGGCCCTTGTTCGGGGGAGCGGTGAGGCGTGGCCAGCTTCCAATCTCCTTGAACCAAGCAACCCCCCGCTCCACGCAACCGGCCTCGGTTGTCGCGTCGGGGAGCGGTGTGGGGGCTGGCGGGCGGGCGGGCTGAGCCGCGACGCCACCGGACAGCAGGAGCGCCGCGAGGAAGAGGGGCTTGGACAGCTTCACGCCGGGGGAACTCCGAGGGTAGCGGGAGCATAGCCGCTCAACCGGGGCGGGAGCCACAGATGGCAGGGGCCATGATCCTCCTGGCTCTAGGAGTCACCCTCCTGGCTGCCTCCGAAGCTAGGAGGCGCGAAATCCCTGTCTAGAACACGGTTCCTCCTGGCTCTCCTGGCTCTCCGGGGGGGTATTTCGCGGGAGAACGAAAAATCTGCGGGCGGACGGCACGAGGAGCCGGGGGGAGGCGCGAACACCTCGCTACCTCCACCTCCCCCTCCGATTTCTGTTTTAGCTAGGAGGATTAGGAGGATCAGGAGAACCCCAGGTTCTACCACGCTTTTTTCGCCTCCTGGCTCGCCCCCCGGCTAGGAGGCGCCAGGAGGAAGCCAGGAGGAAGCCAGGAGCCCCCCGCAACGCGCAACACCCCCCGGATTGCTCCGGAGGGTGCGTCGTCCATAGCCTGTAAGAACCCGTTTCATAACGGCTGAGGCGGGGTGAGCGGCGGGGGTTCTGCGCGTTCGGAGGGTGTCTGACGTCCTTCGAGGTGGCCCATGTGGACCCCTGCCGCCCGCGCGCAGCTTGCGCGCGGCTCCCAGCCTTATGCAACGTGCCTGACCGATGCCGAGTGGGCCCTGGTCGAGCCCTTCTTGCCAAGCCCTGCAAAGACCGGACGACCCCGGTCCTGGCCGATGCGGCGGGTGGTCGATGCGATCCTCTACGTGCTCCGTACCGGCTGCGCCTGGGCGCATCTGCCCCGCGACTTCCCGCCGCCCGGGACCGTGCACCGTTGGTTCCTGCGCCTCTCGCGCCGGGGCACCTTCGAGCGACTGGCGCACGCCCTCATCATGGCCGACCGCGAGCGGGTCGGCCGAGAGGCCTCACCGACAGCGGCGGTGTTGGACGCCCAATCCGTCCGCTCGGGCGGTGTCGGCGTGAAAGGTGTCCGCGGCTACGATGTCGGGAAGAAGGTGACGGGCCGCAAGCGCCACGCCCTGGTGGACACGGACGGTAGGCTCCTGCTCGCCGCCATCTCGCCCGCCTGCCTGCATGACAGCCGAGGGGGTGCGGCCCTCCTGGCCATGTCGCGCCGCCCTTGGCCGTTCCTGGCCCGCTGCTTCGCCGACCGCGCCTACGCCGGTCCGCGGGTCGCCCGAGCCTCCCCCGTCGCCGTTACCATCATCGGCAGCGCACCCGGCCAGAAAGGCTTCGCCGTGCAACCCAGGCGCTGGGTGGTGGAGAGGTCCTTCGCTTGGTTCGGCCGCTGCCGACGCCTCGCTCGCGATCACGAGGCCACCGTCGGTTCCGCCGTCGCCTTCTTCACCCTCGCCGCCGCCATGATCCTCGTCCGGCGTCTGGCTCAGCCGTTATGAAACGGGGTCTAAGCAGTGATCAGAAGGCTTCTGCGCCGTTCTCATCAGTGGGAGCGATGGGTTCCCAGTCGATGGCTTGCCGGGTCCTCGCCTCAAACTGCCGCCGGCAGTCTTCTAGTTCCGGCAGCCTGTAGCCATTGACTTCCTTCGCCCCCTCCTCTCGCCCGGCATCGGTGTCCGTCCAAACCTTGATGGTCACTTTGCAAGTGCGGAAGTCGCACAGCTTGCTTAGCTGCTGGCCGAACATCTGTTGATTGAGAGCCCGCTTACCGGTCTTCTGTGCCTCACGCAGGTATGCCTCATAGACAGCAGATTTTGACACAGCGACGGGCCATTCACCGCTATCGGTCAGCACCTCCCCGGCATGTAGGCGCCCGTAACCGCCTCGACCCATTCGGCGACGAGGTCGGCGTAGCAGCGTGTCGTGAGGTGCTGGTCCAGAGGAATCCGGAGCGGGGAAGACATGGTCCTTCAGCCCGCCACTCCGGTGGAGTAGTCATGTGATCTTCCTTCGAATTGATGGACACCCCTGAGTAAGCTCCTTGGGAGCGAGGAAGGTGTCCGATGAGCAAGGCGCGGCGAGAGTTCACGCCGGAGTTCAAGCAGGAGGCGGTCGCGCTGTTGCGCTCCAGCGGCCGCCCGCTGACGCAAGTCGCGGGTGAGTTGGGGATCCAACCCTCCATGCTGCGCAGCTGGCGGCGGCAGAATGGCGAGGCACTGCGGCCGCAGCCCATCGCGGCAGGCACGAGGTCCATCACGGCGCCATCCGCCCTGGCGTCTTCGCCGGCGGATCAGGCCGCCGAAATTGCACGCCTGCGGCGCGAGCTGGAGCGCGCACGCCTTGAGCGTGACATTTTAAAAAAAGCCATCGGCATCTTCTCGGAGCCCCCGAGATGAGGTTCCGCGTCATCGCCGCCCATGCCGGTAGCTGGCCAATCCGCACCGCCTGCCGTGTGCTTGGCGTCTCCAGCTCGGGTTACTACGCCTGGCGGGCTCGCCCTGATAGCGCGCGAGCCCTGGCCAACCAGCAGATCCTAACCGACATCCGGCGCCTGCACGCCAGCCACCACGGCCGCTACGGCAGCCCTCGCCTGCAGGCCGCCTTGCGTGCCGAGGGGCGCCTGGTCAGCCGCGGCCGGGTCGAGCGGTTGATGCGAGGTGCCGGGATCCGGGCGATCGCGGGCCGGCGCTGCCGCCCGGCAACGACTAACAGCCGCCATACCCTTCCGGTCGCCCCGAACCTGCTGGATCGGCAGTTCGCTGTCACCCGTCCCAACACGGTCTGGCTGGCTGACATCACTTAGATACTGTCGGCGAATTCAGGCGGCCGATGCGAGGGCGGCGAACCGCGTGGTACGTGTTTTGGCGCGTGGTGTTCCTGCCAGCCAGTTCACGATACGGGCCACGTTGATCGCAGCGGCCGTGCAGACCCCCTGCAGCCCTGTCTTGGTTTCGCCGACGTAGCGGCTTCGGCGCAGGCCGAAGGCGCGCACGCCCTGCGACAGTGTGCCCTCGATGCCGGCACGGACGCCGTAGCGCTTCCGCCAGGCGGGGTCATCCATCCTGTCCCGGGCCGCGTTGAGCGCCTCGTATTCCGGGCGCGGGTGGAAGTAGACGGACCGGCGCGCCTCCTTCGCGGAGGTGCAGAACTGCCGGGCTGCACAAGCCCCGCAGTCGGTGCGGCTGAACACCGCCGTGATCCTCGGTGCGCCGACCTCGTCGCGGCCTGCTCGCCAGGTCACCGATGTCTTGCCCTGCGGGCAGGTGACGCTCTCCCGCTCCCAGTCGATGCTGAAGTGCTCCTGCTCATAGGCCCTCTCGGCCTCCGTCCGGCGCCGCGGCATGGACCGGACCGGCCCTTCGAGAGAGATGCCGTGGTCGCGCCGGCTCGACACGAGGAGATCGGCATCAACGTAGCCGGAGTCCACGTAGTGCTCGCCGGGCAGCAATCCCTTCGCGGCGAGCGCCGCATGGATCGCCCCCGTGCTCGCCATGTCCGGCAGCATCGCGGGGCCGGTCCGGACATGGGTGATGACGTGCGCGGTGTCATCGTCACAGGCCTCCGTGACATGGACCTTATAGCCCGACCACTCCATCCCGCGCTTCGTGCTGTAGTGCATCCCGGGGTCATGGGGGGACTGGACCCGCTCGCCGACAGGTGGCCACTCCTTCGCCTCGCGCCAGCGCGGCGTGCCGTCCTCACGCCGCGCGTAGTGCGTGCTCCAGACGGTGCGCAGCGTGGCAACCGCCGGCGCCTCGTGGGCGGCTTTGGGCGCGCCCTCGGCATCCAGCGCGTCGAGGAGCGCGTACCCGTCCGCGCCGACGGTAAGGGCCACCGCCGCCCGCCCGGCATCGCTCCTCGGCAGGCGGAAGTTCTCGGCGCGGTGGGTGTAGCGCTCGTACCAGTCCGGCCGTGCCACGCCGCGCAGCCAGTCCGGCACCATCGCGGCGAGGTCATCGAGGGTGGCACGGAGCGTCTCGGTTACGAGCTCGAGGAGGTGCAGGTCGCGCGCGGCGCCAAGCACGTGCGTGCTGTCGGTGCGCTGCCGGCCCCGCGCCTTGACGAGGCCACGGGCCTTGAACCGCTCGAGCATCGCGTCGAGCAGGAGGTGGGTGGCATCGCCGGCGATGAGGCGGGCGCGGAACTCACCCAGGACGCTGAAGTGAAAGCCCGGGTCGGTCAGCTCGAGCCCAAGCGCGTACTTCCAGTCGATCCGTGCCCGCACCGCCTCCGCCGCCTCCCGATCGCTCAGGTGCTCGAGGAACTGCAGCACCGTCACAAGGGCGAGGCGCCAGGGTGCCAGACCGGGCTGGCCGCGCTTGGGGTAGAGAGCGGCGAAGTCCTCGTCGCAATAGAGCTCGGCGAACGCGTCCCGCAGCCGGGTTGCCACTGTTCCGCCCGGGAATGCCAGCGCCGCGATGCGGGCCGTCTCGATGGGAACCTCACCGATCCGCTCAGGCTGAAGGCACATGGCGACCACTCCACCAGGGAGCTCACCGCTTACCATTTCCCTCGCATCGGCCGCCTGAATTCGCCGACAGTATCTCACTTATCTGCCCACCGGTGAAGGCTGGCTCTACCTCGCCGCCGTGCTCGACTTGGCCACCCGCAAGGTGGCTGGCTGGTCCATGCGCGAGCACATGCCTGCGGAACTCACCTGCGCCGCACTCGCCATGGCCATCCAGCGGCAGCGGCCAGCTCCCGGCCTGCTACAGCACTCGGATCGCGGCTCGCAGTACGCTGCTGACGATTATCGTCGGCTCCTGAAGGTAGCTGGGATGCGGCAGTCCATGAGCCGCCGCGGCAATTGTCTCGACAATGCGCCTATGGAGAGCTTCTTCCACACGCTGAAAGTCGAACTCGTCCAGCAGCGCCGATGGGACACCCGGGATGAGGCTCGGCGCGACGTGTTCGCCTACATCGAGAGCTACTACAACAGGCAGCGCATCCACTCCGCCCTGGGCTACAGGACCCCCGAGCAGATGGAGAACGCTGCCGCCTGATCCTTGTCCATCAAATCAGAGGAAGATCACCAGTAGAGGCCATTAATCGTGATAAACTCAAAGAATGGCTTATATCGATGCGATCGGAGGCTCTTATTGCCTTCTAAGTGAAGCAAGTTAAGCTTGTGCCATTTTCGAAATTTATCAAGCAAAAGCTGTCAGGATGCCGCGATTGGCGGAGCGGCCACTGAGTTGAGCATACGGTGGAATGGCCGCTTTCGGCAGGCGGCATAGTGCGCGTGAACTGCCGGAATGGGCGCAAAACGACTGGAGCTGATGTTCTGAAGGTCGAGAGTGCTCAGGGCTGACCAGTCCACTCCGGCACACCCTGATCCTGGCGCAGTCGCGCTCGCTGGAGGGCCATCGCCGAACGGATCTCCCCTGGATCCAGGAGATCGGGCGATACCAGCCCCGGAAGGCTGGCTCGAGCTTCGGAGAAGAACCTGGGAGGCAGTATCCGGTCATCCGGCCGCAGGTATGCGGCCGACCACCAGTCCATGATCGCGGACCCGGCGCCCTGCAGGGCCTCGGCCGACGGCAGCCTCTCGCGCTTGCCGTGCTGGTTCACCCGGCGGTCGGCAGGCATCAGGTTCCACAGGTCACCGCACGGCCAGGCCGACCATGGCAGGCAGTGGTCGACGTCCAGGCTCACCGCTGACAGGCGCTTGCCGCTCCAGACGCAGTGGACGGGGGCGCCTCCCTCCATGAGGGCCAGCGCCCGGAAGCGAGGCAGGGCGACGTCGCGGGCGGGATCGGCCCACGTCATCGCCGCGGCCATGGCTCCGGCCTCGACCGTCCTTCCCTGGGAGGCGGCATACCCCCGCATGAGGCGCATCCACTCGCTGACGAGCGCCGGTTCCACCCAAACAGCGAAGCGCTGCATCGCCGTCCACAGGTGACGCGGCACCCGCATCGTGCCGAAACGGGCGAGGAAGGCGCCGTCGACCAGCAGCCCTCCGGATGGCCTGCCCGCCCGGGTCCGCGTGGTCTCGAGGATACGGGTGCCGCGGGGATAGGTCAGGAAGTTGGCGGGCATGCGAACGATATGGTCCGCGGCCTCGCGCAGGGCGCCCCGGAGTGCGTGGGCGGCAACCTCCCCGAGGACGGCGCCCACCCTCAGGTCCATCGAGGAGAGGGCGCCCGACTCCAGCGCCTTCCAGCCCGGCCCTGCGAAGCCCAGGCCCTCCGCACCGCGGCGGTTGCCGGGCGCCTGGGGAAGGTCTGCCTTCGCCAGCGGCAGGTAGAGCCGCAGCCAGTTCAGCGCGACCAGTCCCAGCGGGAGGCGGACGTGATCGTCGCCGTCCTCCACCGCCAGCCCGGCCGAGCCGTCCGCAGCCCGGCACAGGGCGCGCAGGAGGCCGAGCTTGTAGGTCGCGCTCTTGGCGTCCTGGAGGATGAGATGCCGAAGGAGCGGCAGGGCGCCCGTCCCGTCGTCCGGCAGGCGGAGAACTACGGCTGTCCAGGAGATGTCCGGACGCCCCTGGAGGTCGGGGGATGCCACGGTCCGGACGACCTGCATGCCGTGATCCCGCGCCAGGGCCTCCACCTCGGCCAGGGTGACGGGATATCCACCGCGCCCGTCGTCGGGGCCGTGGCGGAGCGTCATGGCCAGCAGGCCGCCGGACCGCAGCAGGCCGACGATCTTCCGGAAGGCCCGCGGCCGGTCCACCGGGGCAACGTGCTGCCAGACCGCGCTGAGGGAGACGACGTCGGCGGCGAGACCGGCGCGGGACGCCGTCGTCAGGGACGGCAGGCTGTCGGTGAGCCAGCGGATCCGGGGCGACGGGTGCCGTTGCTCCGCCTCGGCCCGCATGCCGGATGACGGCTCAACGGCGACGACCTCGTATCCTGCCGCCGCGAAAGCCCCAGCGTCCCGTCCGGTCCCTGCGCCGATGTCGATCACCAGGGCGGGTGGCCTGGGAAGCAGATCGGCCAGCCAGTCCCGGGTGACGGTCGGCAGCACTGCCTCGTAGGCGTTCGCCAACCGGGAGGCGTTCGCGTCGTACCAGGAGATCACGTTCGACTGCACATGGTGACTGTAGCAGGAGACATGCTCGCTGGCTCGGTCGCCACCTGCCGAGGTGAGCTTCTGCCTTCAGGAAGATGACGAGAACTTAATCATCAGTAACACTCTGTAAGGATTTTCAACCTCGGAACGGCATAGCACAATCGGCAGTAGAAACGAATGGATGGCCCGGTCTGCCGGTGATTGCTGTCGAGATTTCTTCGGGAACCATCCCGCCGTGGCAGGCAGCCGGTCGATGGCGAACCGTCATAGAAGACCAGGCGTTCGACCCGGGACACCGGAGACCACCGCCCGAGCATGGTGAGATCGGCACGGGTGGGTATGGTCTTCTGCCGTATCGCTCGATCCGGATACCCGGCCTCCCCGGACAGGTCCTGCTCACGAACGATGTCGGCGAGTTCCTCTTCGTCACGGAAGAGGAGATATCGCTGCTCCATGCCGGACAGCTTCCCATGGGGTCGCCCGTCCGTGACGATCTCCTTGCCCGCCACATGATCCACGAGGGGCGGACGAGTGCCTCGATCAGGATGCTGGCGACGAAGCTCCGGACGCGGAAAGCCTTCCTGGGGGAGGGTCCCTCCCTCCACATCGTCGTCCCCACGCTCCGGTGCGACCACTCCTGCCTCTACTGCCAGGTCTCCCGGCGGCGGGTGGACGAGCCGGGCTTCGAGATGTCCCGGGAGGACGCCCTCGCCGCGGTGGACCGCATCCTCGAGAGCGACGCCAGACACCTGACGGTGGAGTTCCAGGGCGGCGAGCCGCTTCTCGCGTTCGGCACTATCCGGCTGATGACGGAGGAGATCGCGCGCCGCGCCGCGCCCGGTCGCGTCACCTTCTCGATGACCTCGACGCTCCATCACCTGACGCCCGAGATCGCCACCCTCCTGTCCGAGCACCGCTTCCAGATCTCGGCGTCCCTGGACGGCCTGGCGGACGTCCATGACGTCAATCGTCCCGTGCCGGGCGGGATGTCGTTCGAGAAGACAGTCAGGGGCGTGGAACTGGCCCGCGAGATCCTCGGGCCAGGGTCGGTCGCCGTGATCACGACGATCACCCGGCGCGCGCTGGACTACCCGGAAGAGACCGTGGATACCCTCGTCGGACTTGGGTTCCGGTCCCTCTTCCTGCGCCCCATCAGTCCCTTCGGCTTCGCCACCCGGACGGCACGCCGGACAGGCTACCCGGTCCAGGATTTCCTGGCCTTCTACCGCCGGGCACTAGCCCGCATCCTCGAGCTGAACCGGAGTGGGATGGAGATCGAGGAGGCCTACGCGGCCATCCTCCTTCGGCATATCATCACGCCCTTCCATTCCGGCTACGTCGACCTGCGCTCGCCCGCCGGGGCCGGTCTGTCCGTCCTCGTCTACGACCACGATGGCTCCGTCTACGCCTCCGACGAGGGACGGATGCTGGGCGCGGTCGGCGACCGGACCTTCAGGATGGGATCCGTCCATGATCCGCTGGCGGCCCTGATGGCCTCCGGAGCGATGCAGGAGCTGGCCCGCGGCGGGATCGCCGAGGAGCAGCCCGGCTGTCGGGATTGCGCCTTCCTGCCCTACTGCGGGGCGGATCCGGTCCACCACCATGCTGCCCAGGGCGACGTGGCGGCCGACCGGCTCTCCAGCGACTTCTGCCAGCGGCACACCGGCCTGTTCGGGCTGCTCTTCACCATGCTGGCCACCGCGGACGAGTGGACCAGGGACATCCTCCTCGGCTGGGCAACCGGGCGGGGGTCCGGCGTCCAGCAGGAGACGGCGGAATGAGTCTTCCGCTCCACACCTTCGCGTCCCTCGAAGGCTTCGATCCCCGCCCGCACCTGCTGAAGGTGCTCGGTCTCCGGGAGGCCCTGGAATCGTCGGTTCCACCCCCTTCGATCGCCGTGGACCTGCGTGGACCCGGGGCGCGAGACGTCGCTCCAGTGGCGCTGGCTGGCGCTGGTTTCGGTGCCGTCGTGGGGATGCCGAGCCACGCCGCGGCATCGGCCGAGGCGGGCTTGCGGCTCGTGCATTCCCTTCGCCGGGAGGACGTCGTCGCCCCGGGCGACGTCCTCCGGGTCGAACCCGGTGGCTCCCGCCTCTCCGTCCTCTACCGGCGGGGAGCGAACTCGAACTCGCTGTTCGTCACCGAGCGCTGCAACAGCCTCTGCCTGATGTGCAGCCAGCCGCCACGCCCCGAGGACGACGGGTGGCGCCTGGACGAGCTGGTCGACCTCGTCGGCCTCATCGATCCGGACGTGCCGATGCTGGGCATCACCGGCGGCGAGCCGACGCTCCTCGGCCCGGGTCTCGCCCGGCTTCTCGAGGTCACCAGGGCGAAGCTGCCGTCGACCCGACTGCACATCCTCTCGAACGGGCGGCTCTTCCGCGATGCCCGGTTGGTAGACGGGATGGCCGCCGCGTCGGGGAGGGCGACCTGGGCCATCCCGCTCTATGCCGACGTCGCGCGCGTGCACGACCATGTCGTCCAGGCCCCGGGTGCCTTCGAGGAGACCCTGGAGGGCATCCACAACCTGGCCGAGCGCGGACATGCCATCGAGGTCCGCTTCGTGGCCCATGCCCTCACCGTGCCGCGTCTGCGTGGCCTCGCGGAGTTCATCTGGCGCAATCTGCCCTTCGTCGAGCATGTCGCCCTGATGGGCCTGGAGCCGATGGGCTTCACCCGCCGCAACCGGGACATCCTGTGGATCGAACCCAGGGCAGCCGGGCAGGCCGTGGCAGAGGTGGCCCTGTTCCTGGCCCGCCGGGGAATGACGGCGTCGATCTACAACACCCCCCTGTGCCTCCTGCCCAAGGCGGCCTGGCCCTTCGCGCGCCGGAGCATCAGCGACTGGAAGCAGGACTACGCGCCGGAGTGCGGCGCCTGCTCCGTCCGGGACGCCTGCTCCGGCTTCTTCTCGTCCGCCGATCTCTCCTGGAGAGGCAAGGACATCCGCCCTGTCGGGAAACGCGAGGTGCTGGTCGCATGAGCGAGGATTCCAAGCGGCCCGGTTCGCTCGCCAGGTTTTTCTACAGGATGCTGCCGGGCCTGGCGGTGGCGCCCCTGGCGGGGACCGACGTCGCCGCGGGCGACATCTCCGCCGCGACCGTTCCCGCGGACGAAGGCGCCCGGCGGCCCTTCGTCATGGAGCGGGCGACGTACGCGGACGGGCCGGAACTCTACGCGGCACACAGCAGCCATCGTAGCCATTCGAGCCACCGCAGCCATAGCAGCCACTACTCGGGTTCCGGATCCAGCGGCTACCGCTACTCGCCATCGCCCTCCTACACGCCCGCTCCCTCCTACTCACCGCCACCGTCCCCTCCCGCGACGACCACCGCACCGGCTGCACCGAGCGGATCCAGCACGCCCCAGCGGGCGGCACCCTCCCAACCATCGCAGCCATCGCAATCCGCACAGCCCTCCCGGGACGGCACATGCACCACCGGAGGCCTCGTCATGGCGATGCGGGTCCAGGTCGAACTGCGGGCGCGCAACCTCTACTTCGGCACCGTCGACGGCATCATGAACTCGGGGACCACATCAGCTCTTCGGCAGTTCCAGCGTGGCCGCGGCCTGCGCGAGAGCGGGGTCATGGACAACGCCACGTTGGGAGCGCTGGGGATCACGTGCTGACTGAGCCTGAACCCTCTTCCGGTAGCTGCCTCGACCGCCCTTCCAGGTCGTCGTCTGGCCGAAATCCCGCTCAATGAAGCGTTGACAGGACGAGACGCCTGTCGGCCTTACCCGTCCCCCGCTCCCATCGCCGTTCAAAGCGTTCGCAAAGATGAGCGCGTGACGGTCTCGCCCTCCTTCAGGATGGAGGTGCTCCGACGATAGCGCTCCCGATCTGGCGGCGACATTCCCGGCCTTGGCGACAACATGTCACGCATCCGGGAACGCCCGTATCATCCGCTTCCTATGCACCGCAGTCGCGTTCCAGATCACGACGGCCGCCGGGAAAGGCGCGGCCGCCGCCGCGTTCCCAAACGACAACCTTCCCTTGAACAACCCGACATCCGCTCGGCCTGCGACGTCTGCATGCCACAACCGGGTATCCGTACGCGCCGGGACGGAGTCGATCACCAGGAACGCCCGTCCTGCCTCGGCCTCCTCCCGCGCCTTGGCGGTCCAGCTAGGCGGCATCCTGCCGTATGGAGGATACATGTAAGCCGCGCCAACCCATGGCCCGCTGAGAGCCTGCAGGCCCGACCGCGCTCAACCTCCCCCACTGAAGGCTGCCATGACTGCTTCGGCGGCGCGAAGCACGCCCACATCCCGCGACGCCGCCTTCCAGCCGATGCCAAGGGTGTTCACAGCACGATGGCCGCGGTCGGGTGTCCAGCCCTCAGCCTCGGACCAGAACAGGTCGGGCGTCATCTGGGTGCCGCGGCCGATGCGGCGCCGGAATTGGCCGCTCTGTCCTTGCATCACGGCATCGAGCCTGGCGGAGGCGTCTGCGATCGCGCGCGCACGAATGATGCCTTCCATCTGTCCGGCGGGATCCGGCGCGCTGGCGAAAAGGGCCTCGAGGCCGGACGCGTCGAACTGGGACACGAAGGTCGGATCGGCGCGTAGCCGGTCGAGCATGGAAGCGCGCTGAACGGCCTCGGCTAGGCTTTCCGGTTCACCCTCGGTGAGCACGCGCACGAATGAAGTAAGCAGCCGACCGTTCGCTAGGGCGTCTCTGCAAAGGCTACAGCCACAGTAGCAGCATGCCGAGGTGAACCATGGCGAGGTAGTTGACGGCGCGCTTCTCGTAGCGTGTGGCGATGCGGCGGAACTGCTTGAGGCGGTTGATCAGGCGCTCGACGAGATTGCGCCGTCGGTAAGCCGCACGGTCGAAGCGGGGCTGGCGGCGCTGGTTGCTTTTGCTCGGGATGACAGGCCGAATGTGCCGACCCCGCAGGCGGTCGCGGGCGGTCGGGCTGCTGTAGCCCTTGTCGCCGGCAACTCGTCGCGGCCGCAGACGGGGGCGGCCCCGTCCAGGGCGACGGATCGCACTCCCATCCAAGAGTGCCTCAAGGGCGATCTGCTCGTGCCGCTCGCCGCCGGTCAGCACGGCCGTGATCGGACGGCCATTCCCCTCAGCACGCAGGTGCAGCTTGGTGGAGAAGCCGCCCTGGCTGCGGCCCAGTGCCTCCCTGGCCTGGGCCACGCCCCCCGATAGCGCCGTCTCGGCGGGCGCCGGCGGCGTGCTGATGCGCCCGGATAATGGTCGCATCCACGAAGTGCAGATCCCAGTCCACCTCGCCCCGCGCGTCGGCCTCTGCCTGCAACGCCGACAGGATCCGGTCCCAGAGCCCTGAGGCACGCCAGCGATAGAAACGGCTCGACACCGTCCCAGCTGGGCCATAGTGCCGCGGCAGGTCATGCCAGGGCGCGCCCGTGCGCAGGACCCACAAGATGCCATTCAGGATGCGCCGATGCGGCGCGTTCGGTCGCCCCGTTTGGGGCTTCTCAGGCGGCAGGTGCGGCTCCAGCCGCCGCCACTGCGCCTCCGTCAAATCACCTCGTCTCACCCCATCTATATGGGGTCACAGATCCGAAACGTCCTCCGTTTGCAGAGACGCCCTAGGTGTTTGCGAAAGCTCTCGAATTGGTGCCCCTCGAAGCAACGGGTCCCCAATTCCGCGAGCAGGCCAGGTGTTTTCCCCACGCGCAGGAAGCATTGAGCCGTGCGGACGATGTAATCGGTGGCGTCACGCGCCGGGATCCACCGGGCCTGGCGAAACGATTGGCTCGCCGCGATGATGAAGACTGCCGCCCGGTAGGCGGTACAAGGGGCGTCTTCGGCATTGAGCATGGTGACGTTGCCGAGCCGCATGATCCAGCCCTCAATGCGCTCCTTGTACGCGGCCGCGGTCTCGGCATCCTCGGCGACCTGGTCGCGGTGGAGGGGAGAACCCCCGGCCACGGCATCGCGCGGCAGGCCGGACTGCTGGGTGTCCTGCGCGTCGTAGTCCCATTCGGCACCGTCCCATCCGGAGCCGTCCGCCCCGGGTGCATCAGCCTCAAAGCTATCACGGGTGCTGGTCCCGTGCCCGTTCGTGCCTGCCCAGATCAGGCGCTCGAAGATCGACAGCAGGTCACCTGAGACCTGGCCGTGTTCGCCGCGGCGAGAAGGATGCTCGCCACTGGCTGCACGGCGCACCAGCTCCAGCGGGTCAAGCAGGGCAATTTCGCCCGCCTCGGACCCGGTATCGTCTTCGGCACTGGCATCGGCACTGCCCCCGGATGGCTGCTTATGCCTAGCCCTGGCCCTGAACTCGGAAGCGGCGTTCGTGTCCGTCTCGGTGTACTCGCTCCAGGCGAGATCGAATAGCTCCTGGAGGATGGCGTTGCGATCGGTGAAGGATGTCGTCTCGGCGGAGATCAGGCCGAGCAACTTGGCCTTATCCGGATCGATGTGCGCCCTGAGCAGCAGGGCCGACTGGTTCACGGGAAAGGGGAGCGTTTCCGCGCTCTTTGCACCGATGGTGCCGACCAAGCGCGCGAACATGGCGCCGTGGCCCCGCAGATCGGGGGCGATGCCCACGAATCCGTCGGCTTGCGCCGTCAACCGGACCCGGCCGATTTCCCGGTCGCCTCGCGTGATCCGCAGATGGGCGGCTTCCAGCACCGTGCCCGGGGACGTCAGTACGCGTACGACCCAGCGCCCGACCGCATCGACGTTGACCTCGGTGAGCTCCAGCGGTTTGGCGTCCCCGTCCTTGCGGGTGGAAGGGCGCTCCCGGTCGAGGGCCTTGAGCTTTTTGCCGCCCCTTAGTGCAGCGAATAGGCGCTGCAGAGCCGCCACGTCAGGATCGTCGTCCACCATCGCGAGCTCGACGTTACCGCCCTGACTTTCGGGAAGCAGCCAAGCTGAGCGCGAGCAGTTGGGCGACCCCCAGGCGGCAACGTGGCCCTCAGGCCCCGAAAGCCAGACGACCTTGGCATGCAGGGGGCGATCGGTGGGTGGCGAGCGCAACGTGAGCGGCAGGTTGTCGACCTTGTCCGCGACAAAGGAATGCCGGTCGGAGTTCACGTAGACACTCACCTTCTCCACGCCGAACGTGGACACGAGCTGGCGCACGAAGGCCCCGTCGGCGTCGGTCGAGCCGGTTGAGATCCGCGCCCGCTCGAAGCGCCGCCCGGCCCAGCGCTGCCGGATATGCGAGAACAGGCTCGTGTTGCCCTCGGCCAGCACGGCCGACCGCGGTCCGGAGCGTTTGGGCGTCTGCTCGGCAGCCCCCCGAAGCCAAGCGAAATCGCGGATTTCATCCAGTACGGCCCGCTGCGCCGTGCCCAACGACCACCCGGCGCAGGTATCGAGTAGACCGGCGAGCCAGGCGCCCCGGTCTCCGTGCCCGGGACCCACGAGCCAATGGCTGCCGACCTCGAGGTTGCGGCCCCAGCCGGACGGGGTGATGTTTCCCGACAGCAGGGCGACCGAGGCGTCGTTCCTACCGAAGCGGGCGACCAGCTTGGGATGGAAGCTGCCCTTGAGCCGCACGGTTCCGAGCGACCAAGTGCGGCCGATCTGACGCAGTTCCGCGGCGGCCTCGGCGGTCCGCCCGAGCGCCTCGTGGGCATCGGCCAGAACGAGGACCCGCTGCGCCCCGCCGATCTCCAAGCGTCGCAACGCCACGGTCTCGAAGAAAACCGGATCCAGCGTGTAGCTGAGAAGCAGGGCGTGGCTGCGCTGATCTTGTGCGCAGAAGTCCGGAAGCCTCACGACCACGCCTCCTCGCACTTCGCGAGGATCCTTTGCAGCACCGTGTTGCCGGTGGCCGACAGCCCAGTTTCGTTGAAGGCGCCAAGCTGCATCAGCCAGCCGCGCGCGGTCCACAGGCGGCGGCCCATCCGGCCGGGCACGTAGCTCCTGACAAAGCTCCAGCGGCCCTGCTCAGTGGCAATCAGCGCGTTGTTGATGGAAGGATCATCGGCGTAGCGCTCCCAGGTGACCCGCAGGTGCTGCATCACGACTATCCTGAGTGCGGCCGCCATCGCGCTGCGCACGGGCCGTTCGGCGTACTCCTCGAGAAAGGGGATCATGCTGCCGCTCAGCGACCACAAGCCTCGGCGATCAAGCCGACGCTTCCTAGGATCGGCGATCCGCTGGGCGGCACAGCACCATGCCAGCAGGGGACCGGCGCCTCCCGACCCGCTGTGGTTGTCCAGCGCCTCGACGATGTCCTCCTCGGCCCAGCCCTTCGACCACCGCCGGATGCTGCCGCGCACTGATGGCTTGCAGCAGGTGTCCGAAAGGGCGTGGCGCAGCTGCGCCACCGTGGCGTCGGGTCCCGGAAACCCGAGATCGGAAAGCAGATCCTCGACGGATTCGTGCGAGACCGCCCGCTCAAGCACGAGTTCCGGCAGCGCCCCCCGGGAGTTCTCGCCGCGCAGGGAATGAAGAACGGCGACCACCGCCGCCAAGCCGGTTTCATGGCAGCGGGAAATCAGGTCGAGGGTCGCGTACTCCGCCCAGTCGTCCACCGTCTTGGACAGGCAGTCGCCGAAGTGCCCGGATGCCACGACGGCGCGGAGGAACTCGGGATCACCCGATCCGGGATCGTTCTGCTGCTGCAGCAGAAGCATCGCGTAGGTGTCGCGCCGCGGCAGGTACGATGCCTTTCCGTCCAACCCGAAGAGGATTCGGAAGAGCAGCTGGCGCTCCTTTCCCGAAGCGCCAGCGAAGCCCATCTGGCCCGCAAACTCGATCAGATCCTTCGTGGCGACGGAGGAGATCTGCGGATCCCCCGCGAGCTTGCGCGCGTAGCGGCTCGCGCTCACCCGCGTCTCCACCGCGTTCGCGAGTTCATGCCCGGCTTCGCTCAGGTTCGGCACGCCGCTGTCGCGCTGCCCGCCCAAGCCGAGCGTGTTGAAGCTCGCGCCGTAGATGGAAACGGCCTTCTGCTTAGCCAGAGCGCTCAGCTGCATCTTGCTGCCGCCCTCGTCGACCGCGCGCTTGGCGCCCCTGGCACCGATGAGGTTGAGGCCGTCGAAGTTGTCGGCGACCAGCCCGATCGCCAGCGCGGCCTCCTGCCTGGCGGCGAAGGCCAGGAAGTTCGCGTACCTATCGGGCTGCTTTGCCTCGTAGTAGCGCTTCACGATCCAGGCCCGCATCCCGAGATACGTGCTCTGCCGCGTGACGGATGTGATGCCGTCCAGCGTTCGCGCCTCGAGCGCCTGCGGCGGCAGCCGGGATCCTGTCAGATCCAGCTGCACCGCGTTCTCGTTGCCCGGATCAATCCAAACCGGCTCTGCCTCGGCAAGGTCCAACTCGGTGGTCCCACATTGATTGGTGGATTCGTTGCGGTCAGAATTAGTCTTGTTCTTGCACTGGAGCCACGTCGACCGTGTGAGATTCCCGCCCCGCGCGGTATACCGGCTTCAATCGCCGAATGTTTGGCAACGGGTGTTGCTGCTCAGCTTCGGCCCACATGCCCGACAGCGGCTCGATGGCAACGACCTCGTACCCTGCCGCCGCGAAGGCTCTTGCATCCCGCCCGGTCCCCGCGCCGACGTCGATGACCACGGCGGGTGGTGGGGAGCAGGTCGGCCAGCCAGTCCCGGGTGACGGTCGGCAGCACCGCTTCATATGCAGCCGCAAGCCGGGCGTCGTTGGCATTAGAAGGGGAGGTTCATGGCGGCGACTTGAGCCGTGCTGCCGTGCATCGTCCCATTGCATCCGACCTGGCGTCAGGAATCCTTCGGGAAGGCTGGACGGCCCGCAGCTTCTCCCGGAGCCATCGGTCGAAGTCGGGATCGACACCTGGAGGACATGTGCCGTCAGGCTCGGGGGACCAGGCGCATCTGCACCCGTGATGCTGCATTCCAGCCGCTGGCCAGTTCCCCTGGGATATGCCGGTCATTGCCGTCGGATCCAGTCGGGACTTCCCTCGCCATACGTGATGGTGCCAGTCCCGGTCCGGGTCGTCAGGGGCTACCACCATGTAGACCTGCTTATCGAGTTCCTGGCAGCAGCCGCAGGCTCCCTGGCGTGCTGCCATCCAGCGCACCTTGGATCCAGTGGGTCGGCTGGCGATGAACCCCTGCCGCTGGCACTCCCCGGTGAGGGCATTGGCAACAAGGCGCCAGTCGAGATTGAGAGTGGCGAATTCGTCGAAGAGCCAGGAAGCGAAACCGCTATGCGATCCACCGGGGGAGCGGAGTGCCCGGAGCGTGATCTCGACAAGACGAGGACGGCAGGCCTCCGGAATCTCCGGGAACAGCCCGCCAGCATGCTCCTCGGCGTAGCGGATGGCCTCCTCGTGCGGGTTCATGCAGTGGCTGTCACGCCACCTCATCCGGAAGCTGGCGGTCGGATCCTGCCAGTCTTCCCAGGATCCTCAGGTTCTCGGCCAGGCGGTCCGATACGCTCGCCGCCGCCTCGCCCCACGCCTTCGAGAGATGTGCGACCACTTCGCCTGTCTCACCGGGCAGCAGTGGCCGATCTCCGCTCTCGACGAACGGCCCATCCGTCTCGGGAAGGACGCGGTCGCGGGGCATGGAAGCAGCCAGCGAGGCCCCGCGCCGACCACGGACCATCGCCGGGCCGATCGAGAACCAGCAGCCCTGATCGATGGCACGTTTCAACTCCGCGGCCGATCCGCTGAACCAGTGGAGGATCGGCACTCCGGCATCCGGCTCGGCCCGCAGTAGATCCAAGACAGGTCCGGCCGCGCGCCTGCTGTGTATGCTGAGGATGCGGCCACCGCTCCTGGAGCAGGTGCGGAGGATGTGACAGAACACTTCCTCCTGCACACCCGCATGCACCTTCAGCTCCGGCGAGCCATCGAGGCCCACCTCGCCGACATAGCGTGTCTGTCCCACAAGGCGATCAAAGAGGTCCAATTCATGTCGCCGCTCATGGGCGAGGGCCGGATGGAGGCCGAGGGCTGTACGGATCCGCCTGCTTCCGGCGGCGAGGGCATTGGTGCCGGACCAGGCTGAAGGAGTGTTCGTGACGGAAAGGATATAGGCGCCCGAACTCATCGCGGCCTCAGTCACGGCGTGCGGTTCTGGGTAAAGGTCGAGATGGCAGTGGAAGTCGATCAAGGAATGATCCGTTCCTTCCGTAGCAGGGTGGCGACCTCCTTTATGCCACGCCCGGCTACGCCGACCCAGTCGTCGAACTCGGCCTCGTCCTCCGGCATCGGCCCGCTCGTCCGTGCCCACGCGGCCATCTCCGAAGCTGGTAGCCCGGCGGCCAGCCCCATCGCCAGCACGTCGTCCCGATAGCGCATCTCATCGAGAGCCGCTCTGAGATCGGGTGCCTCGTAGTCAGTCGTATCCGTCCAGCCCACTCCTTTGAAGGCAGATCGCCGGATCAGGCACGGGACGCACTTCCCGCACTGCTGGTTGCGGCGCTTCCACTTCCCGCAGGACACGGTGACGGGCGCGACGGCCCGAAGCCGCAGTCTGTCCTTGCACTCACGCATCATCTCCCCCTTCGTCCGGTTCCGGTAGGGGTTGTCGATCCGTGCCTGTATCCCGAGTCCGTCCAGGACCTGCTGGTAGCGGGCCAGGAAGTGCGGATGGGTCGTCCGGGTGCTGTGACTTCCGAGGCGGCGTCTGGTCAGCGGGGGATTGAGGGCGATGAAGCCGTTCTCGGGGACCAGCAGGTCGGTCGACGTCACGTTCTTCGTGCGTGAGATCGCATCGGCCACCGCCGCCCCGACCGCAAGGAAGTTGAAGCTCCTGGTCCTCATCGAGACATCGTGCCTGATGTCCGTACACCTTGGATCCGCGTTGAAGGCGACCTGCATGTGTCCGGGGGGCAGCTGCTTCATCACCAGGGTCTGCTTGGAGGCATCCTTGGGATAGGCATGGCGGACCAGGACGGGACGCTTCTCCGCCTTCAGCAGGTCCAGGGCGCCGATTGCCGAATCGAGACCGCCGGAGAACAGGATGGCGCAGGAGGCCTGGCCGAGCTGGGGACGCCGCCGGACCGCGGGCAGGTCCCAGGGCGGTGCCTGCACGAACTCCAGGCTCCACATGTCGCCGCTGAGAAATCCCAGGGCCTCGCGCAGGATATCCACCACGCCGTTGCAGGCATCCGGATCCTCGACCGGGACGACCAGATGGATCATCCGACACCAGCCGTCTGCGGCGTCGGCGCGGTTCACGAAGGTATCCGCCGCCGTCACGCCCATGGCGATTGCGACCAGATCCCGCGCTCCTGTCGAGGCCTGTCCTCCCAGCCGCGCCAGCGTGTGTCCGATGCCGCGCCCGACGCTCGGGCCGGAGAAGTAGGGCGGCGACTCGGTGCAGGACAGGACGGTTCGGTCATCCGGCGACGACGGCCGGACCTGTGTGTGGTCACGAACGCAGCGGATCGTCGAGGTCATAGGCCGCTCTCCCAGACATCCCATACCTCGGTGACGATCTGCTCCTGAAGAACGACCATCTGGGCCTCTCCCAGCCCGCTTGATCCGGTCAGGAGGGAACGCGCCTGGTCGTTGACCACCTGCCCCACCAGGGCCAGCAGCTCCCTCTCCATCCTCGCCACCTGCTGGAGATCGTCGGTTCGCTGGAAGGCCCGCCCGGAGTCCGCGATCACGGTCTGGAAGATCACGTCCCTCAGGTAGATGACCATCATGTCGGTCAGGACGTCGGGCGTGATGGCGTTCTGGTCGAAGGTCTCAGCACCCGCCAGGGCGGTCGATAGGGCATCCTGCAGCGCGGCCGCCACCTTGTCGCGGTCACCATCCAGGGGAACAAGCGCCGACACGATCCGATCGACGGCGACGCGGACGCTCAGGCCGTCCAGGCTGGCTAGCGTGATCGTCTGCCCGTTCGGGCCTGTGGCTGTTCGAGTGCCGAACAGAGAGTGGATGCGGCCACCCGTCCTCAGGGGCGAACCGAGCCTCCGGGCGGCGGTACGTCCGCCACCGGTCGCCCTCGCATAGCTCCCGAGCGCCCTGCCGAAGCCCCCGGACGCTCCACTGGCCACCGCATTGCCGAGCGACCGGCGGAAGCCCAGCAGGTTCAGCGTCGCCGGACGAGCGGCTGCCGGATCGTTGTCTGCAGAACTCCCCGGGGCCGCCGCATCCTCCGGCACGTCGTCCTCGGGAGCAGGGGCAGGCACGACCTCGTCGGGTGCCGGGTCGGCCCATGGCGGTATCAGGGGAGAGCCGGGCCGTGGACCCTTGGCCGAGGCCGAAGTCCCCATCAGCTGCGCCCCTGGCCAGGTAGGACGCTTGACGCTCTGTTCGCTGCCCTGAGCCAGGCCGGGGGCTTCTCTCCAGCGCGCTCACCGATCACACGCTGCAGGATGACCAGGGTGGATGGATCATGCTCGGATAGAAGCAGCGCACCCCACCAGCCTTTCGGCTGAGTGCTCCAGTCTACTTCCTTTCGCATCTCAGCCGTCACAGCCTCCATGAGGATGACATTCTCGGCTTGCGGAACAGCCTCCAGGGCCTTTCGGGCCGCGTGGCTCGTACGCGATTCCAGGCCCAGAAGGATCGCCAGCGCGCTTCGTCCAGCCTGCGATAGCGCAGCCTTCTGCACGGACAGCGCCGCCGTATCCCGCCCGAGGTAGGCTATGGGGCGGAGATCGCCGGATACCTTAGGCTCCAGCGCGAACCAGGCACGCAGGAGGTCGGCCTCCCGCTTCCAGCTCTCGGGGAGCGCATCTACGAAGGCTGCAGGCTCGTCCGTCAGCCCCTCCAGGACGGCGAACTGCTTGATCTGCCCATCCTCTGCTGCCTGGATCAGGGCATAGAACGCCTTGGTGGCATCCTCGCTCATGCAACGCTCGAAAAGCGCGACCTTGGCGATGATGTCCTCCGAGACGGGCATGGACCTCCTTCTAGCCAGCCGCGCACGCATCCGCACGACGTTCAGCATGCGCTTGATCAGGCGAGGGTTCCCGTTGACCGGCGGCATCGCGAGCAGGGGTGCGATCCGGTCGGCCGTGGAGAACGGAACAGCCTGGGGCGAGGCGGGATCCAGCCCGAGGACGGAGACCACATCGATCACCGAGATCGGATCGTCCCGCCACGCTGCCTGCAGGTTGTCCGTCAGGTCCTTGCGCAGACGGGCCTGGACCTCCGCCTCCATCCGTTCCGCATCGGCGAGGAGCTGAAAGAGGTAGGCCCGTACCTCGCGGACACCGAGGCGTGGAACCCGAACAGGAATCTGGATCAGCTTGTCGAGGTAGTCCGTCACGTGACGTTCGCCGATGTTGGCGAAGTGCGCCCGCACGGACTGGCGGACCATCTCCTCGTCGGCCGCCACCACGAAGGCGGTCCGGTGCATGGAGAGGAAGAGGCGCATGGCCTCCAGCGTGCGGATCGTCTGCTCCGGCATGCAGCGGTCTAGGTTGTCCACGAAGACAACGAGCGTCCTCTTCAGGCCACCCAGGACTTTGCCGAACTCCGCCTTGAACTCGTCGATCTCCCTGGGCGGGGTCCGCTTCGCCTTGTCCGAGATGAGGCCCTTCGCCCTGTCACCGACCTCCTTAGCGCCTTCCCGCACCTTCTTGAGGTCATCCTCGGTACCTCCACCCTCAAGCAGCCTCTCGCCCGCCGCTGCAGCTGCCCGCGCCGCACCGAACAGGGGAATGCCCGCAAAGGCCGCCCCGACCTCGGCCGCGACCCCCGCGGCGCGGAACCACCTGACCCGCCCGGCAAGCTCCATGGCCCGGCCAGGCAAGGACTTGTCCTCCGCATGTTCCGCGGCGGCGATCAGCGCATCGGCGACGGTCTCCATGAGTGCCGCCTTGGCATCGTCGTAACCCTGATAGAGCCAGGCATTGAACCTGACGACGATTGCATCCCTCGTCTTGGAGTCGGCCCTCAGCTCGGCCTCGATGATGTTCAGCAGGCTCGACTTGCCGGTACCCCAGGTGCCAAGGACACCAATCGACGTCGGCAGCATCCGCTCGTCCTGGATGACCTCGGCGACCAGGACCGCTGCCTCGCCGTAGTTCAGGAAGTCCTGCTTCGTGTCGATGTCGGCCCACACGGCCATGTCCTCCCGATGCACTCTTCGAATCGAGAGCGTCACTAATTTTTACACGGTCGGAGGGTTGGGAAAACGAGGAGGATTCGCGTGAGACAGCGCACCGGCGTCGGTTCCATCCGGCGGTGGCACTATCCGGTCTCCGCCGTCGACCGCGACCTGATCGCGGACAGCACGCCATCGCCGCACCCCCCTGCGGTGCCGAACTTGGCGCTTCCGGACGCTCGATGTCACCGGTTGCTAGGGCGTCTCTGCAAACGGAGGACGTTTCGGATCTGTGACCCCATATAGATGGGGTGAGACGAGGTGATTTGACGGAGGCGCAGTGGCGGCGGCTGGAGCCGCACCTGCCGCCTGAGAAGCCCCAAACGGGGCGACCGAACGCGCCGCATCGGCGCATCCTGAATGGCATCTTGTGGGTCCTGCGCACGGGCGCGCCCTGGCATGACCTGCCGCGGCACTATGGCCCAGCTGGGAAGGTGTCGAGCCGTTTCTATCGCTGGCGTGCCTCAGGGCTCTGGGACCGGATCCTGTCGGCGTTGCAGGCAGAGGCCGACGCGCGGGGCGAGGTGGACTGGGATCTGCACTTCGTGGATGCGACCATTATCCGGGCGCATCAGCACGCCGCCGGCGCCCGCCGAGACGGCGCTATCGGGGGGCGTGGCCCAGGCCAGGGAGGCACTGGGCCGCAGCCAGGGCGGCTTCTCCACCAAGCTGCACCTGCGTGCTGAGGGGAATGGCCGTCCGATCACGGCCGTGCTGACCGGCGGCGAGCGGCACGAGCAGATCGCCCTTGAGGCACTCTTGGATGGGGGTGCGATCCGTCGCCCTGGACGGGGCCGCCCCCGTCTGCGGCCGCGACGAGTTGCCGGCGACAAGGGCTACAGCAGCCCGACCGCCCGCGACCGCCTGCGGGGTCGGCACATTCGGCCTGTCATCCCGAGCAAAAGCAACCAGCGCCGCCAGCCCCGCTTCGACCGTGCGGCTTACCGACGGCGCAATCTCGTCGAGCGCCTGATCAACCGCCTCAAGCAGTTCCGCCGCATCGCCACACGCTACGAGAAGCGCGCCGCCAACTACCTCGCCATGGTTCACCTCGGCATGCTGCTACTGTGGCTGTAGCCTTTGCAGAGACGCCCTAGTGCCTTGCATGTCCTGAGCCTCCTCCTTGGACATCCAGGGAGATCACTCATGTCGACGGATCCGGCCGAGGCGGCCCAGCTCACGGCAGAGCTTTCCGACGCCATCCGATCCGGGCAGGACCGCCTCGCCCTGGAGCAGCTGAGTGGCGTCACCGCCTCCCTTGTCGAGGCCATCGCCGGGGGCAGGACGGAGGTCCAGGAGGTCCTGCATGTGGGCCTCGCCGATGCTGCCATCCTCCTGGCCACCCGCACCGGCGCCACCCCGGGGGAGTTCCGCATTCAAGGCATGATCGAGGCCCTGGGTGGGGTCGCCGATACCGCCATCCGGACCCACGGGATGGCCGACCTCTCCTCGGCAGGCCCCCATGGCCTTGCCCTCCGGGTTCTGCGGGAGGTCGGGCGCTCGCGGGGCCTCCTCTCCGACAAGGCAATCGCCCATGCCCTGGGTGTCCGCACGGCGGCCCTGAGGCCGACCCTCGAACGGCTCCAGGCCTCCAGTCTGGTACAGGCCTCGCCGTCCCTTGGATGCACCCTGTTCGTCGTGACCCGCCGGGGCCTGGATGCCATCCGGGCTAGCCACACCCCTGAGAGGGCGACATCCGCCAAGGATCAGGACACCGACGACGCCGGGGTATCTCCCGGCATGAGGCGGTGACGTGGTGACCATGATCCCGGATGCCCCGTCGTTGGATGGAGCGGCCCTGTCCGAGTGATCGGTGATCCTCGGCGGTGAGGAGACTGCGCTCCTGCCGTACCGCCGCGGTGAAAGAGCAGGATCGGACGAAGTTGGGTAGTCGGCTCTGAACAACCTGATCAGGCTGTTCGGCCCATTGCTGGATGGCGGCTGGTCTGTGTGAGGGCCTGAACGAGGCTGGCGAGAAAGGCGAGCAAGAGAGCCCGCAGGTGGGCGAGGATCTTGCGGATGTTGTGGCCGCAGCCGCAGAGGACGGCGTGGAGGGCGTCGCCGATGGTGCCCTTGAGGGCGCAGCGGGCGAGGCGGCCGTCGGCCTTCATGTGGCCGATTGTCAATGCTACTCGTGAGTTGGTTCTCCCGCAAATTCCGTGCTGTGGGCTCGTCGTTCCGGGGTAGGATGATCACATTGGAGGGGCGTCGTTCCTCTCTCTGAAAGCTGGGATTGTCCAAGCGTCTCCTGCCTCTGCTTCCAGCGGGGCTGCTGGTTCAGCAGGTCCTGCCCGCTTCCGATCACATCATCATCGCCGCCACGCTACCTCCCGAGGCCGCCGCCTGCCCAGCTTGCGGCACGTCGTCACGGCGCGTTCACAGCCACTACCAACGCCGCCTCGCTGATCTGCCATGGCAGGGCCGCCCTGTGACGCTGCGTCTCCAGGCACGGCGGTTCCGCTGCCTCGACCCGACCTGTACCCGGCAGACCTTCGCCGAGCGGCTCCCGGAGGTTGCGGCCGCCGGGGCACGGCGGACCCGGCGACTGGGCGATCTGCAGCGCTGTGTAGGCCTGGCGCTCGGGGGCGAGGCCGGCGCGCGCCTGATCGAGCGTCTAGCCATGGCGACCAGCCCGGACACGTTGCTGCGGATCACCCGCGCGGAGGGCCGGGACGCCATGCCGGCAGCGACGCCCCGGGTGCTCGGGGTGGACGACTGGGCTTGGCGCCGAGGCCATCACTACGGCACGGCGCTGGTCGACCTAGAGCGCAATCGCGCCGTCGACTTGCTGCCCGACCGCCAAGCGGAGACCCTGGCGGCGTGGCTGCGCCAGCACCCTGGCGTGGAGATCGTGGCCCGAGGCCGGGCGGGCGCCTACGCGGACGGGGTCCGGCAGGGCGCGCCCGGTGCAATCCAGGTAGCGGATCGCTGGCACCTGCTGCGCAACCTCGGAGATGCGGTCCGGGCCCTCGTGGAACGGCACGGCAACGCCACCGGTCGGGCGGCACAGCGGACCGCCGAGACGCAAGCCCAGGGCGAGCCCTTACCGGGCGTGCCGCCGCCTCTGTCCCATCCACCGAACGCGGCGCAGCGGGCGAGCCAAGCCTCATACGCTCGGCTGATATGGCCGACTCTCTTGGGATTTCCTGACCTGCACTGACGTGATTCGCTGTTCTCTGCAGCGATTCGCGGAGGTCAGTATGGCGGCACCGATCAAGATCACCCGGGATGAGCTGGATGCATCCGGGCTACGTCGAGCAGCGTGCCGCTGTGGCAGCGTTGCGGCCTCTCGTCGAATGCTGGCACTGGCCTTGGTGATGGAGGGCAGTTCACGGACAGAAGCGGCGCAAGCGGCTGGAATGGATCGGCAGACGCTGCGGGATTGGGTGCACCGCTACAACGAGGAAGGATTGGCCGGCCTTACCGACCGACAAGGCGATGTTGGCCCAAAGCGACTGCTCTCGCCCGAGCAGGAGCGTGAGGTCGCCGAATGGGTTCGCCGTGGCCCAGATCTGGCAGAGCACGGCGTTGTCCGCTGGCGCAGGGCTGACCTCGCGCGAGCGATCGAGACCAGGTTTGGCATCGTGCTGGCCGAACGCACGATCAGCACCGTGCTGCGTCGGCTGGGCTTCCGCCGCCTGGTGGCCCGCCCTCGCCACCCCGGCCACAACGCCGCGGCGCAGACGTCTTTCAAGGCAACTTCGCCGCCCTCGTAGATGCAGCCTTGCCCGAGCACGCCCGCGGCAAGCCGCTCGAGCTCTGGTGGCAGGACGAGGCCCGCATCGGCCAGCAAGGCACGCTGACCCGCGTGTGGGCCGAACGCGGCTCGCGGCCGGCGGCACCGCGCGATCAGCGATACGCTTGGGCCTACCTGTTCGGAGCCATTTGCCCGGCCCGTGGCACGGGGGCAGCCCTGGTGCTGCCGTTCGCCAACGCGGCCATGATGAACCTGCACCTGGCCGAAATCAGCGCCAACATCGCCCCAGGCGCGCATGCCGTGCTGACGATCGACGGCGCCGGTTGGCATCAGACCGGGGACAAGCTGCGCGTGCCCGAGAACATCACGCTCCTGCACCTGCCGCCCTATAGCCCGGAGCTAAACCCGGTAGAGAATGTCTGGGCCTACCTGCGCTCCAACAAGCTCAGCAACCGCGTGTTCAAAACCTACGACGCCATCGTCGACGCATGCTGTGACGCTTGGCTCTGGTTCACCAAACAACCCAAACGCATCACCTCTATCGGAACCCGTGAATGGGCACGTGTCACTCAATGAAGCCGGGCGTATTATTGGTCAAGCAAACCCGGCCATCGGCCAGGAACCCGGTGAACGCCTCCCAGCGCGTGAGGGCGTAGTCCAGCGCCTTGGCGACGTCGTTGTGGCGCGACATCCTGCCCCTGGTCTCCAGCATCCAGGCGTGGAGTTCAGCGACGAGCGGGGCCACGACGGCTTGGCGATGGGCCAGACGTTCCGCGACGGGGCACCCGTTCACCTCGCGCTCGGCCTCGAACACGCGGTCGATGCGCCGCACGGCCTCGGCCGCGAGTGGTGCGCGGGCAACCTCGGCCAGCTCGAACGCCTTTCGGCGGAGGTGCGCCCAGCAGGCGGCCTCGGTAATCGGCCCTGGCTTGCGGTCGGGGCGGTAGAGTTCGCCGAATCCGGCATAGGCGTCCGCCTGCAGGATCCCATCGTATGAGGCCAGGTGGCGCCTGGGGTGCTCGGCCGTGCGATCGCGGGAGAACTGGAACAGCGCGGCCGGTGGGGCCGGTCCGGCAAAGGGCCGGGCGTCCCGCACGTAGGTCCAGAGCCGGGCCGTGACGGTCTTGCCGCGGGCGAGTAGCGGCACGGTGGTGTCGTCCCCGTGCAGCCGCTCGGCGGCCAGGACATGCGCCGCGACGAGGGCGTGGAGCGGCGAGAGCACGGCCGCGGCGGTGCCGACCCAGTCGGCCAGGGTGGAGACGCTCAGCTCCACCCCCTCGCGGCCGTAGGTCTCGCTCTGGCGGTTGAGCGGCAGGTGCTGGCCGAATTTGGCCTCCAGGATCATGGCCAGCAGGTTCGGCCCGGCGCGCCCGCGGGCGATGGGGTGGAACGGCGTGGGCGGCTGGGTGATGGTCTCGCAAGACCGGCAGGAGAACCGCTCGCGCACGGTCTGGATCACCTTCCAGCTACGGGGCACCACCTCGAGGGTCTCGGTGATGTCCTCGCCGAGCTTGGACAGCTTGCCGCCGCAGCAGGGGCAGGCGGCGGGCGACGGCACAACCACCCGCTCGCGCGGCAGGTGAGCGGGCAGAGGACCCCGGACGGGCTTGCGGTGCGGTGGTGCCCCGGGTCGCTCCCCACCCTGGCTCTCCGCCCGCGCCGCCTCCTCGGCGACGGTTGCGATGAGGTCGCCGAGCTCCAGCTCCAGCTGGTCGATGAGCTTGCGGCCGCGCTCGGAGTGCGTATTCCAGTGATCGTGGGCGGTGGTTCCAGGCGATCGTGGGCACGAATTCCACGGCATCGTGGGCAGGTTTCCTGCCGATAGACCAATGGTTCAGGAAGGCTCCCTGACGTCAAGCGTTTGCGCGCTCATGGCGTGTCTGGCGGTGATGCGTCGCATGCTTTCTCCTTGGAGTTCGATGCGGTGGGCGTTGTGCACGAGGCGGTCCAGGATGGCGTCGGCCAGGGTTGGGCTGCCGATCACCGCGTGCCACTGCTCGACCGGCACCTGGCTGGTGAGGATGGTGGAACTGCGCCCATGGCGGTCCTCCAGGATTTCCAGCAGAGTTTCGCGTTCAGGCTGCGTGAGAACCGACAGGCCCCAATCGTCGAGCACCAGCAGTTCGACCCGGGCCAACGCTTTCAGAGCACGGCTGTGGCGGCCATCGCCACGAGCGACGGCCAGTGCCTCGAACAATCTGGGCACGCGCTGGTAGAGCACGCGGCGGCCATCCCGGCAGGCCTTGTGGGCGAGGGCGCAAGCCAGCCAGGATTTGCCGACGCCGGTCGGGCCGGTGACCAGCAGCCCCTCGTGGCGGTCGATCCAGTTGCCGGCGGCCAGCTTCTGGAACAACGCCCGATCGAGGCCACGCGGGGTGCGCAGGTCGACGTCCTCGATGCTGGCGTTGTGGCGGAGTGCGGCGTGTTTCAGCCGGGTTGCCAGCCGCCGGGTTTCCCGCTCGGCCGCCTCGCGGTCGACCAGCAGACCGAGGCGCTCCTCAAAGGTCAGGGCGGCGATGTCGGGGGATCGTCGCTGCTCTTCAAAGCCCCTGGCCATGCCGGCCAGGCCGAGCGCGATCAGCCGCTCATGGGTGGGATGGACGAGCATGGGCTCTCCTCTGGTGTCAGTGGAAGTAGCCGCCGCCACGGATGTTGCCGTGCAACGGCGGCGGCTGGCGGTCCGGCTCCTCCTCCAGAAAGCTCCGGTCGAGGCCGGTCTGCAGGATGGAGCGGATGGAGGTGACGGTGCGGGCGCGGATGCCGACGCCGCGGCCGCAGGCCGCCTCGAGCCGCGCGGTGCCATAGGTCCGGGCCAGGTCGAGGATGCCGAGGCAGGTCCGGAACCCCTGCTCGGGATGCGGCCGCGCCGCCATGACCGCCTCGCACAACGCCATGGTCGCCGGCCCGACCTTGCCGGCCTCCTCCAGCAGCCGCGCCGGCGTCCACTGGGCGTGGCGGCGATGCGCGCTCGGCATGTGCTCGGCGATGGTGGTGTGGCCCCGCCGGTGCGACACCCGGGCGTGGCTGGCGACCCGCTCGCCCTTGTGGAACACCTCGATCGTCGCCTCGCTGATGCGGAGGTCGACCAGCTGGCGGATCAGGCGGAACGGCACCGAGTACCAATGGCCATCGGCCTCGACATGGTAGTCCAGGCCAACCCGGCAGCGCCGCCAGCGGGCAAAGGCATAGGGCGGCGTCCGCAGGCCACGCAGTGCCGGTCCATCCAGACTGGCGAACAGCTCTGCCCGGCTGGCGCCAAAGCCCCGCATGATCCGGGCATTCAGCTCCGCGGTCAGGACGGTGATGGCGGCGTTGAGCTCGGCCAGCGAGAAAAACCGGGCATGGCGCAGCCGCGCCATGATCCAGCGCTCCGCCAGCAGCACCGACTGCTCCACCTTGGCCTTGTCGCGCGGCTTGCCTGGCCGTGCCGGCAGGATCGTGGTGCCATAGTACGCCGCCATCTCGAGATAGGAGCGGTTCAGTCCCGGGTCATGCCGGTCGGGATTGGTGACGGCGGCCTTGAGATTGTCGCAGACAACGAACTTCGGCACGCCGCCCAGCGCCGCGAACAGGTTCACATGCGCCCCCAGCCAGTCCGCCAGGGTCTCGCTCGCGCGGGCCTCGGCAAAGACCAGGTTGGAGGCGCCCATGCAGGCAACGAACAGCCTGGCCTGCCAGACCTCGCCGCTGCCCGGGTCGATCACGCTCATGGTGTCGCCGGCAAAATCAACGAAGACCTTCTCGCCGCCCACATGGCTCTGCCGCATGGTCGGCGAGACCTGACCTTTCCAGGTGTCATAAGCCTCGCAGAACCAGGAATAGCCAAAGCCATCGGGATGCTGGGCGCGATACTCTTGCCATAGCAGCGCCCGCGTCACCCCCCGCCGCCGCAACTCCCGCTCCACCTGCGCCCAGTCCGGCACGGGACGGCGGGCCGCCTCCGGCGCCGGCGGCCCCGGGAACAAGCGCCGCTCCAGCGCCGTGTCATCCAGCCCCGCCGGCAACGGCCAGGACAACCCGGCCGCCCGGGCCCGATAGACATAGGCAGCGACCGCCCCTTTGCTGATGCCAACCGCGGCCGCCAGGGTCCGGTCGCTCAACCCAGCCTCGAATTTCAGACGCAGTACGTCGCGGATCCGTCGCATCGACAATCTCTCGGTAGGCATCAGGCAGACCCCCTTCACAACGAGGTCTCCTTAGCCGGCTCAGACTGTCGGCAATCCACCCCAGGCAACCCTCATCAGGGTGCCCACGATCCCGTGGAATCGGTGCCCATCATCCCGTGGAAGCTATGCCCACGATGCCGTGGAATCTCTGCCCACCATCGCGTGGAATTCGCACTCGGAGGAGGCGCCGAACTTGTCGTGCCGGAGCTTGGCGATGACCAGCTTGAGGTGCGCGATCATCGCCTCGGCACCCGTGGCGCGTGCCTCCAAGCCTGTCGCACGAGCCTCGGCGGCGATGCGCGCCTCACGCTCCGCAGCCAGGGCAGCGCGGAGCGCCTCAACGTCTCCGGTCTGGTCCGGCGCGCGCGTCATGGGATGAGTGAATCAGACAGCGGAACCCACCGCCAGCACAATCACCGTCGCCCCCAGCAGGATCAGCCCGCGACTTGCGGTCGGTAGGTGTGCTGCGGGTTCCGCCAGTCGATACCATCCAGCATGTAGGCCAGCTGCGCCGACGAGATGGACACGGCGCCACCCGCAGGCGCGGGCCACAGAAAACGTCCCCGCTCCAGCCGCTTGGCGTAGAGCGACATGCCGAGCCCGTCATGCCAAAGGATCTTGACCAGGTCGCCGCGTTTGCCCCGAAAGACATAGAGGTCCCCGGCGTGCGGGTCGCGCCCGAGTGCCTCCTGCACCTGCAGCGCCAGCCCGTTCATGCCGCGGCGCATGTCCGTGTGGCCCACCGCCAGCCAGACCCGCACACCAGCGGGAACCGGGATCACCGCCGCAGCACCGACAGCACGCGCCGCAGCGCCGCCGTGTCCACGTCAGCCCCCACCCGCACGCAGGTGCCGTCCGGCAGCGCGATCTCGATCCGTGGGTCCGCAACCGCCACGGCGGGTGCCGCAGGCCCGGGAGGGACCGGGTCGCTCACCTGCACCGGCAGGAACACCGGCTCGGGTGCACCGGGAACCACCAGGCGGCCCTGCCGCAGCTGACGCCGCCAGTACCAGAGCAGGCCGCGGCTGATATCATGCCGCCGGGCTACCTCGGACGTCCGCGCCCCAGGCTGCGCCGCCTCGGCCAGCACGCGCAGCTTGTCCTCGGCGCGCCAGCGACGACGTCGCTCTACCCCGGTGATGATCTCCATCCCGCCCCCGTCCTTAGCGTCGCCCTTACGAGCGTCACTAAGCTCGACTTTGGCCATCTGAGGCAGGCGTAGGCGGCGAGGCGGGTGACTGGCTAGGCTGGCGTGTCCCCGCCAAGAGACGCCGCCATGCTTCACCTGCCATCCCGCTTCGCCGCGGTGATCCTGAGCTTTGCGCCGCTGTTTTTCCAGCGCAGCTGGCAACACGCGGAGGTGCTGCTGATCGGGGCTATCCTGGCACCCGGCAAACGTACGGTGACCAGCCTGTTGCAGATCAGCGGGCTCGCGCAGGAGCGGCGCTTCGTGAACTATCATCGGGTGCTCAACCGGGCGGTCTGGAGCCCCCGGGCAGCATCGCGTCTTCTGCTGGCGCACCTGATCACAGCCTTCGCGCCGGATGGGCCAGTCATTCTGGGCATTGACGACACGATTGAAGCTCTCCATCGGCGCGTTGTCCCAGCAGTTCCCCTTGCGGCTCATCGAGCAGAGCATGCCGTGCTCGGCGAGCCGGCGGCGATAGCCATGGGCGGCATATTGCACGCCGCGATCCGCATGGTGCAGGAGGCCAGGGGCGGGCCGTCGGCAGGCGATCGCCATGTCGAGTGCGGCCAGGGCGAGTTCGTGGCCGAGGTGGTCCGCCATGGCCCAGCCGACCACGCGGCGCGTGCACAGGTCCAGCACCACGGCCAAGTACAGCCAGCCCTCGGCGGTCCACAGATAGGTCAGATCGGCCAGCCAGACCCGGTCGGGCGCGGCGGCCGTGAAGTCGCGATCGAGCAGGTTGGGGGCGACCGGGAAGGCATGCCGGCTGTCGGTGGTGCACCGGAACCGGCGACCACGCCGTGCCGACAGCCCCATGCCGCGCATCAGCCGCGCCACCCGCTTGCGGCCAACCCGCCGTCCTTGGGCGCGCAGCGCGGCATGCACGCGCGGGCTGCCGTAGCGGCCACGGCTGTCGGCGTGCGTGGCCCGGATCTCGGCTGCGAGGACCCGGTCGGCCGCCGCCTGCCTGCTCTCCGGCCGGCGAGCCCAGTCGTAGTAGCCGCTGCGGCTCACGCCCAGCACCTCGCACAGGATGGCAACCGGAAAGACGGCGACGTGATCGCGAATGAAGCCATAGCTCACCTCCGGTCCGTCGCCTGGCCGAAGATGAGCGCCGCTCGCTTTAAGATGTCGCGCTCCATGCGCAACCGCTCGACCTCGCGCCGCAGCCGCCCGATCTCGGCCGCCTGCTCGGCCGGGCTCGGGCCGACGCGACGCGCCGGCGCCGCCGGTGGTGTCGGAACCGCCAGCGCCGGCGCGCCGCTCCCCACCGCCGTGCCCGTCGGCGCCCAGCGCAGCCAGCTGCGCACCAGCCGGTCCGGTAGGCCCAACTCGGCCGCCACCTGCGATACCGACCGCCCACCGCGGACCGCTGCCACCGCCTCCAGCTTGAACGCCTCCGGAAAGAACCGGCGCTTTCCGCTACCCTCTGCCATCCGTACCTCCAGGCCCTTCAGCCTATCAGAGGTGTCCGTCACAGCGGGACAGGGCCAGACGCCGTGGCAAGCGGATTGCGGCAATGGGCATCTACCGCGACCCGGTACGCTCCAGCCACGGCCACTTCGTAAAGGCTTCTGGCCTGCGTTGGATCAGCCTGATGCTCTTGGCACCCGTTCCCTGGGCCGGTCGGGTTTGGGCGCTGCCGTTCCTGTCCGCGCTGGCGCCCTCGGAACGGTTTTGTCGCGACCAGGGACAGCGGCACAAGAAGCTCACCGACTGGGCCCGCCAAATGATCCTGCAGACACGCCGCTGGCTTCCTGGGCGGGACATCGTGCTGGTCGGCGACAGCGGCTTTGCAGCCCTGGAACTGCTGGCTGCGCTGACCCGGCACAGGATCACCGGGGTCACGCGCCTGCGGCTCGATGCCGCGCTCTATGACCCGGCGCCACCCCGGCTGCCTGGTACCAATGGTCGGCCCCGTACCAAAGGGGCGCGGCGGCCCAACCTGGCGGAGGTGCTGGTCCGCACCGATACATGCTGGCAGCGCATGGTGGTCCCCGGCTGGTACGGTGGGGGCGAGCGTCACGTCGAGATCTGCTCGGCCACTGCTGTGTGGCGTCATGGCGGGATGCCCATCGTGCCGATCCGCTGGGTGCTGGTCCGCGATCCTCATCGCCGGTTCGAGCCGCAGGCCCTGCTGTGCACCGAGCCTGATCGAACGCCGGAGCAGATCCTGTGCTGGTTCATCCAGCGCTGGCAACTGGAGGTGACCTTCCAGGAGACCAGGGTGCATCTTGGGGTCGAGACTCAGCGACAGTGGTCGGACCTCGCCATCGCCCGCACCACGCCATGCCTGCTCGGGCTGTTCTCCCTCGTCACCCTACTGGCCGCCCAGCTCAGAACCTCAGAACGCAGAGCCGCAATGAGCAGCGCCTGGTACCGCAAGGACCGTCCGACCTTCAGTGACACCCTCGCTGCCGTGCGGCGGCACATCTGGCGTGAGCAAGGTTTCCTCACATCCCGGCACAGCGGTCACAGCATAAAACCTCGGCGAGCGCTCCAGCACGCCTGGGCTTACGCCATCTGCCACGCCGCGTGATGGCCAAAGTCGAGCTAAGGTCAGCGAACATCACCCCTCACAGAAGGTGGCCCTCGGCGGATGGATACGATGATGATCGCATCGGATGGGGTGGAATGCATGTCGGTCCTCCAGGTAGCGGGAAGCCCGAGCCTGCGCTTTGACGGGACAGGACTGTGATGGGATGGCTGTCCCTCAGGCTCCTATGAAGTCACGCATCGAAGCGGCGCCGGGCGCAGCCTGGAGGACCGGCAGATCAACGCCATGACACGAGGTCAATCGTAAGCATGGGCCAAGCCCTCCAGGTTGCTCTGATAGTCTCACAGTCGTAGCAATTTCCTTTGCTCGACATCGAGGTCAGGATGCCGTGCTTTCGGAGTTCCGCCTGGTAGTCGGCGGAGCAGTTGGCCCTGTCCCGCTGTGACGGACACCTCTGATAGGCTGAAGGGCCTGGAGGTACGGATGGCAGAGGGTAGCGGAAAGCGCCGGTTCTTTCCGGAGGCGTTCAAGCTGGAGGCGGTGGCAGCGGTCCGCGGTGGGCGGTCGGTATCGCAGGTGGCGGCCGAGTTGGGCCTACCGGACCGGCTGGTGCGCAGCTGGCTGCGCTGGGCGCCGACGGGCACGGCGGTGGGGAGCGGCGCGCCGGCGCTGGCGGTTCCGACACCACCGGCGGCGCCGGCGCGTCGCGTCGGCCCGAGCCCGGCCGAGCAGGCGGCCGAGATCGGGCGGCTGCGGCGCGAGGTCGAGCGGTTGCGCATGGAGCGCGACATCTTAAAGCGAGCGGCGCTCATCTTCGGCCAGGCGACGGACCGGAGGTGAGCTATGGCTTCATTCGCGATCACGTCGCCGTCTTTCCGGTTGCCATCCTGTGCGAGGTGCTGGGCGTGAGCCGCAGCGGCTACTACGACTGGGCTCGCCGGCCGGAGAGCAGGCAGGCGGCGGCCGACCGGGTCCTCGCAGCCGAGATCCGGGCCACGCACGCCGACAGCCGTGGCCGCTACGGCAGCCCGCGCGTGCATGCCGCGCTGCGCGCCCAAGGACGGCGGGTTGGCCGCAAGCGGGTGGCGCGGCTGATGCGCGGCATGGGGCTGTCGGCACGGCGTGGTCGCCGGTTCCGGTGCACCACCGACAGCCGGCATGCCTTCCCGGTCGCCCCCAACCTGCTCGATCGCGACTTCACGGCCGCCGCGCCCGACCGGGTCTGGCTGGCCGATCTGACCTATCTGTGGACCGCCGAGGGCTGGCTGTACTTGGCCGTGGTGCTGGACCTGTGCACGCGCCGCGTGGTCGGCTGGGCCATGGCGGACCACCTCGGCCACGAACTCGCCCTGGCCGCACTCGACATGGCGATCGCCTGCCGACGGCCCGCCCCTGGCCTCCTGCACCATGCGGATCGCGGCGTGCAATATGCCGCCCATGGCTATCGCCGCCGGCTCGCCGAGCACGGCATGCTCTGCTCGATGAGCCGCAAGGGGAACTGCTGGGACAACGCGCCGATGGAGAGCTTCTATGCCACCCTGAAGGGCGAACTCGTCGAGCAGCGCGACTACCTCACTCGCGACGAGGCCAGGGCCGACGTGTTCCAGTATCTGGAGGGCTTCTACAATCGACGCCGCCTGCATTCGGCGCTCGGCTATCTCACCCCCGAGCAGAAGGCAGCGACATTCCAAACAGCGGCATCAGCCGCGTAACAGTGTCCGTGAAAGTGGGGCAAGGCCACAGTATTGGCTGCTGCAATCGGCATGGTGGATCAGCCCTGGCGCTGGGCGAAGGATCTCGTTCTCCCGCCGCAGCCGCTTCAGTTCGGCCGCGACGTCCTTCTGCCCCGAGTGGTCGGCGCATCGATCTGCCGTTCCCGGCTCCGGCTGATCCCCTGACCAGTGTCGACAAACCAATTCCGAGGTCTTCAGCAATCTCGCGCTGACTCCGCCCGCTCGTCTGGACCAGCCGGACCGCCTCGTCCTCAAACTCCTTCGTGAACCGTCTCTGCTGCGTCATCGAGTTCCTCTTGCTTCATCAGGAACCCTCCACTTTTTCGAAGCAAGTCCAAACCGCGCCGGATTCGGAGGAGACCTCAACCTGTGAGAGGAAGAGGTTATGGGCAATCGGAAGACGGGGGCGAACTTCTCGCCCGAGATGCGGGAGCGTGCGGTCCGGCTGGTGCTGGAGGCCGGCGGCATGGCGGACTGGGACGATGAGGACGCAGGCGATCCCGACGACGGCCATGCGCCGCCCTGGGCCACACGCCGGCCCGGCCCGCACCCGCCGGCGGCCGCGCCCGATCCTGCCCGGCTGCTGCGGCCGCTGGCCCAGGCCGAGGACCTCGTCTCGCGCCTCGACGCCCGCGCCGGCGGCGGCGCCGCTTCGGAGGTGCTGCGCCAGGGTCTGCCCGCCCATCCGCACGATCTCGCCCTTCGCGCCACCAGCCTCACCGGCTCTTGGAGTGCCGCCTCCGACCTCCACCCCCTGGAGCGGGCCATGCCTACCACCTGAGGTGGAAGCGACGGCGAGACGGGCGCGGGCGCGGCCGAGCACCCAGTGGAGCAGGCGCCCGCCCTGGCCCGCCTGCTGACGTGGCTGCCGGTGTTCCGGACCGATCCACTGAATGAGGCGGAAAGGCTCGCCGCGGCGCTGCGGTTGCTGGGCGACACGGCTCGGCACGCCGCCCGCTTCACCCCGCCAGAGTGGCGCGCAGCCGCAGGTAGGTGACTGTCAGGAAGCCCAGCCCCAGGGCAGCCAGTGCAGCCATCCGGCCTGCCACGACCTCCAGCCCCGCGCCCCGGTAGAGGATGGCCTGGGCGATCGCAACGAACTGCGTCGTCGGAAGTACCTGCACGACGGACTGCAACCATGCTGGCATGCTTTCCAGCGGCGTCATGCTGCCCGAAAGCAGCATCATCAGGATGATGGCCGGCAGGGCCAACAGCCCGAACTGTCCGGTGGAGCTGGTCACGGTCGCCAGCAGCACGCCCAGTGCGGCGACCGAGACCTGGAACAGGACGGTGCACAGCACGAAGAGGAAGATGGAGCCCGCCACCGGCACGCCCAACAGGCCGCGCACCACCAGCAGCAGCGACAGCACGGCAGCACCGACGATCACCAATGCATTGGCGCCGATCTTGGCGAGCAGGATCTCCAGCGGTCCGACCGGCATGGCCAGGAGATGCTCCAAGGTTCCGTGCTCGCGCTCGCGCAGCAGGGCTGCGCCGGGCAGGATGATGGAGAGGATCAACGTGCTGTTCACGACCTGCATGACGGAGGTGAACCATTCCGGCTGGCTGTTCGGGTTGAAACGGGTGCGGATCACAAGATCCAGGGGCTCCGCCGCGCTGCCCAGCCGCTTCGCCACCTCCTGCTGCACGATCTGGCTGACATAGCTGGCGCCGTTGCCCGCCTGCGACATCGCCGTGGCATCCACATCCAGGGCAAGCGTCACCGGGTGGCCGGAAAGGAGATCCGACTCGAAGCGCGGCGGGATTTGCAGGATGAAGGTGAAACGGCCCGCATCCAGGTCCGGCCCCACCTCGGGCGCCGTGATCGGGACCGCCGGCTGGAACTGTGGAGGCAGCAGGGCCGCGGCGAGGCTGCGCGAGAGGTCCGAGCGGTCTTCGTCCAGAACCGCTATGGCGGCGTTGCGGACTTCCGTCTTCATGCCCGTGGCCACGGTATAGACCGCCACGGTAAAGGTATAGGCGACCAGGACCAGCAGGACAGGATCGGCGCGCAGCACTCGCAGTTCCTTGAGCCCCAGCCAGAGGATGTTGGTCAGGCGGCGCATGGCGTCAGGGCTCCTGCTTGCGCAGCAACAGGGTGGAGGCGGCGATGAACAACACGGCAAAGCCCGCCAGCATCAGGTGATTGTGCCATAGCTCCGAGAAGTGCAGCCCCTTGCTCATCGCCCCGACCGAGATCTGCTGGAACCAGCTGGCCGGAAAGGCCAGGCCGATACCGCGCGCCGGGCCGGTGAGGGAGGCGGTCGGCACCAGAAGGCCGGAGAAGTTCACCGCCGGCACGATGGAGAGGATGGCCGCGGCGAAGATCGCCGCCACCTGGCTGGAGACGAAAGTGGACACCAGCAGCCCGAAGCCGGTAGAGGCCAGCACATAGAGCGCGGCGCCCATGGCCAGCGCGGGGCCGGAACCCAGCACGGGCACGTCGAAGATCATCCGAGCAACGAACAGCAGCATGACGAAGCTGGTCAGGGCGACGCCGATGTAGGGGATCTGCTTGCCGATCAGGAACTCCGGCGCCGTGACCGGTGTGGCGCGGAAGTTGGCGATGGCGCCGCTCTCCTTCTCCCGCACCACCCCGACCGCGGCGAGCATGGCCGGGATCAGCATCAGCATCAGCATGATCACGCCGGGCACGATGGCGACCACGCTGCGGAAGGCCTGGTTGTAGTGGAAGCGGGGCTCCAGCGTCAGTAGCTCCGGGCTGCGCGACAGTGGCGAAAGCGCCTCCTGGTCGCGCAGCCAAGTCTGGGCCAAGCCCAGCACATAGCTGCGGGCCGTCTCCGCACGGAAGGGCATGGCACCGTCGATGGAGACCGCAACCTCGGGCCGGTCGCCGCGGCGAAGGTCGTGACCGAAGCCCGGCGGTATCTCCACCGCCAGCGCGATCCTCGCCGCCCGCAGACGCGCCTCGGCCGCCCCGGCATCCGCCAGGGGCGGCTGTTCGGAGAAATACCGGGAGCCGGCGAAGCTTTCCAGCAGGCCGCGGCTTTCCGGCGTTCGGTCCCCATCCAGCACGGCATAGGGCAGGTTCTCGACGTCGAAGGAGATGCCGAAGCCGAAGGCGATCGTCAGCAGCACCGGGCCGAGCAGGGCGAAGGCCAGCCGGACCGGGTCACGCAGCAGTTCCAGCGCCTCCCGCCAGGCGCAGGCCAGCAGGCGGCGGGGGTTGAAGAACCGGGCAAACCCGTCCTGTCGCGTGCCGGGCATGGGGGCGGGCAGGTCCCCGCCCGCCTCATCCGTCCCGGCGGCTTCCTCCAGCCAGCCGATGAAGGCTTCCTCCAGCGAGGCGGCGTGGCGCTGCGCGACCAGTTCCGCCGGCGGGCCCATGGCCAAGATGCGGCCGGCATGCTGCAGCGAGATGCGGTCGCAACGCTCCGCCTCGTTCATGAAGTGGGTGGAGATGAAGATCGTCACCTCCTGCTCGCGCGACAGGCGCAGCAAATGGCGCCAGAACAGGTCGCGCGCCACCGGATCGACGCCCGAGGTCGGCTCGTCCAGGATCAGCAGCTCCGGCTCGTGCACCATCGCGGCCGCGAGTTGGAGCCGCTGCCGCACGCCCAGCGGCAGGGATTCCGGCGCGGCGTCGGCGACGCCCTCCAGGTCGAAATCCTGCATCACCCGGGCCAGCCGCGCGGCGGCGCGGTCGCGCGGCAGGTGGAAGAGATCGGCATGCAGCTGGAGGTTCTGCCGCACCGTCAGCTCACCGTAGAGAGAGAAGGACTGGGACATGTAGCCGACATGCCGCCGCGCATCGCCGCCCGATCCGGGCCGCTGGCCGAGGATGCGCGCCTCGCCCTCGCTGGCCGGCAACAGCCCGGTCAGCATGCGCATCGTCGTGCTCTTGCCCGAGCCGTTGGAGCCCAGGAAGCCGAAGATCTCGCCGCGCCGGACGCTGAGGTTCACATGGTCAACGGCCACGAAGTCGCCGAAGCGCTTGGTCAGCCCTTTCGCCTCGATCACCGGTGCCTCGCCAGGTTTCGGCGGGGGTGGCGGCGTGATGACGACGGGCTGGTAGCCGCGCCGCCGATCCTCGGGCATCAGGGCGATGAAGGCCTCGTCCAGGGTCCGGCTGCCGGTACGCTCCAGGATCGCCGCCGGGCTTCCGGTGGCGATCACCTTCCCCGCATCCATCGCCGCCAGCCAGTCGAAGCGCTGCGCTTCGTCCATGTAGGCGGTGGCGACCAGCACGCTCATCTGTGGGCGGCGCCCGCGCAGCCGGTCGATCAGCGTCCAGAACTGCCGGCGGGAGAGCGGGTCCACCCCCGTGGTCGGCTCGTCCAGGATCAGCAGGTCGGGGTCGCGCACCAGGGCGCAGCAGAGCGAGAGCTTCTGCTTCATCCCGCCCGAGAGCTTGCCGGCGGGCCGGTCCAGGAAGCGGGAAAGGCCGGTGGCGTGGGTCAACCCCGCTATGCGCTGCTGCCGCTCCCGCGCGCCCTGACCGAAGAGGCGGGCGAAGTAGTCGATGTTCTCGGCCACCGAAAGGGTCTGGTAGAGGTTCCGCCCCAGGCCCTGTGGCATGTAGGCGATCCGCTGCCGCGCCCCGGTCAGCACCGACGGGTCGCGCAGGTCGCCGCCGAGGGCGACGATCTCCCCCTCCTGCGGCCGGCGCACGCCGGCGAGCAGGCCCAGCAGAGTGGATTTTCCCACCCCGTCCGGCCCCACCAGGCCGGCCATGACCCCGGCGGGGATCTCCAGCGTCACCCCATCCAGTGCCGCCACCTTGCCGTAATGGTGGCGGACGCCATGAAGCGACGCGACGGGCGCGGCGGTCATGGCAGGCGGACCTGCAGTCGCTCCGGCCAGGGTTGCGTTGTGTCGAGCCGGACGAAGCCCAAGCCACGCACGCCGGTCTTCACCTGCTCGATATGCGCCTGCAGCAACGATGCCGGCAGGCGCAGCTTCACGCGGAACATGAGGTTCCCCCTCTCCTGCGACGTCTCGACCTGGCGCGGTGTGAACTGCGCCTCCGGGGCCACGAAGCTGACGGTCGCAGGCAGAACGTATTGTGGCACGGGGTCGAGGATGAGTCGGGCCTCCGCCCCGTAGGCCAAGCGCCCAGCCTGCTCGGCGGGAAGGAAGACGATCATGGAGACGTCGCTCGGGTCGATCAGGGTCGCGACACGCCCCCCGGCCGCCACGACCTCTCCGCTGCGGAGGAGGCGATAGAGGACCCGGCCGGCGCGCGGCGCGGTCAGCACGGTGTCATCCAGCAGGGTGCGGACCTGGGCGGCGTTGGCCTGGGCGGCGGCGAGGGTGGCATCGGCCCGGCGCCTGCCCGCCGCGGCGGCGGTGACCGTCGCCTCGGCGACCTGCAGCGTGGAGCGGCGCTGGTCGAGTTGCTCGGTCGGTGCATAGCCGCCCCGGGCGAGTTCCTGGGTGCGGGTGAGTTCGGTCTGCGCGAGCCGGCGGCTGCTGGCGGCCCTCGCCTGCTCCGCCTCGGCCGTGGCGATGGCCTGCTGCGCCTCGGCGACCTGCGCCTCGGCGGCGCGGAGCTGAGCCTGCAGGGTGGAATCGTCCAGCCGTGCGATCACCGCGCCGGGCGCCACCATCTGCCCTTCCTCGACTGTTACTTCCACCACGCGGCCGGCGATCTTGCTGGCAATGTCGAACTGCTCCGCCTCGATGCGGCCATTGGTGGAAACGACGTAGGCGGGCAGGGCAGGCTCCCGGCCGTGGAGCCTCCAGGCGACGTAGCCACCGGCCACGACGGCGACGACCGCCGCCAAGCCGAGCACAGGCTTCCACGAAACCTTCATCGAACTTCTATCCTTCCCGGTCGCCATGCCTAAGCCGGATCGCGGTCCGGCGCCATGATCGGCAACTCCGGAATGCATTGCCTGTCAGGCCACTGACAAGCCCCGGACGGTTCACCAAGGTGGGCAGTCCGTGGGAGAAAGCGCAGCAGTCAGCTCTCTCCGTCACAACAAGATTTCCATTTCGGAACAGACGGCACTGGCCCAGATTTGGTCACAGCGTAGATCCGCAAAGTCGCGAAGCAGGTTTCAGGCCCGGCTTCGCGTGATCATCCTACAAGCGATCGCAGCGCGACCTCCAGTGTGATCGAGACGCCGTCAGCCTTCCAGTCTCGATGAAGGCTGCCTTGAACGCCGCTTACGGCGGCTTGTTCCAGGGTGGTACCGAAGCCTTCACGCCGCGTCTCCGGAGAAGAATGCGGGGCGTTCGACTCCTGCCAGATCATGCGCAAGGTTCCATTCTCGACGGCCAGATCGATCGATAACCGGCCGCCGGAACCGGACAGCGCGCCGTATTTCGCGGCATTGGTGGCCAGTTCGTGCAGTAGCAAGGCGATCGAGGTCAGCGCCTTTCCAACAAGTGGCGCGTCGCATCCCCTGATGGCAATGCGCGGCCTGTCGTCCGCAACGTGAGGAGCAAGGATTGCCTGAAGCAATGCGACGAAGGTCGTGGCAGGCTCAGCGGCAGCGTTGTCATCGGGCATGGTCAATGCATGTGCCCGCGCCAGTGCCTGGAGGCGGGACCGAAAATCGGCCGCGAACACTGCACTTCCTGCGGAGGCTTTGGCGCTGAGCGTGACGAGTCCGGCGGTCAGGGTGAAGAGATTCTTGGCCTTGCCCCACTTTCACGGACACTGTTACGCGGCTGATGCCGCTGTTTGGAATGTCGCTGCCTTCTGCTCGGGGGTGAGATAGCCGAGCGCCGAATGCAGGCGGCGTCGATTGTAGAAGCCCTCCAGATACTGGAACACGTCGGCCCTGGCCTCGTCGCGAGTGAGGTAGTCGCGCTGCTCGACGAGTTCGCCCTTCAGGGTGGCATAGAAGCTCTCCATCGGCGCGTTGTCCCAGCAGTTCCCCTTGCGGCTCATCGAGCAGAGCATGCCGTGCTCGGCGAGCCGGCGGCGATAGCCATGGGCGGCATATTGCACGCCGCGATCCGCATGGTGCAGGAGGCCAGGGGCGGGCCGTCGGCAGGCGATCGCCATGTCGAGTGCGGCCAGGGCGAGTTCGTGGCCGAGGTGGTCCGCCATGGCCCAGCCGACCACGCGGCGCGTGCACAGGTCCAGCACCACGGCCAAGTACAGCCAGCCCTCGGCGGTCCACAGATAGGTCAGATCGGCCAGCCAGACCCGGTCGGGCGCGGCGGCCGTGAAGTCGCGATCGAGCAGGTTGGGGGCGACCGGGAAGGCATGCCGGCTGTCGGTGGTGCACCGGAACCGGCGACCACGCCGTGCCGACAGCCCCATGCCGCGCATCAGCCGCGCCACCCGCTTGCGGCCAACCCGCCGTCCTTGGGCGCGCAGCGCGGCATGCACGCGCGGGCTGCCGTAGCGGCCACGGCTGTCGGCGTGCGTGGCCCGGATCTCGGCTGCGAGGACCCGGTCGGCCGCCGCCTGCCTGCTCTCCGGCCGGCGAGCCCAGTCGTAGTAGCCGCTGCGGCTCACGCCCAGCACCTCGCACAGGATGGCAACCGGAAAGACGGCGACGTGATCGCGAATGAAGCCATAGCTCACCTCCGGTCCGTCGCCTGGCCGAAGATGAGCGCCGCTCGCTTTAAGATGTCGCGCTCCATGCGCAACCGCTCGACCTCGCGCCGCAGCCGCCCGATCTCGGCCGCCTGCTCGGCCGGGCTCGGGCCGACGCGACGCGCCGGCGCCGCCGGTGGTGTCGGAACCGCCAGCGCCGGCGCGCCGCTCCCCACCGCCGTGCCCGTCGGCGCCCAGCGCAGCCAGCTGCGCACCAGCCGGTCCGGTAGGCCCAACTCGGCCGCCACCTGCGATACCGACCGCCCACCGCGGACCGCTGCCACCGCCTCCAGCTTGAACGCCTCCGGAAAGAACCGGCGCTTTCCGCTACCCTCTGCCATCCGTACCTCCAGGCCCTTCAGCCTATCAGAGGTGTCCGTCACAGCGGGACAGGGCCAGTCAGTATCCCGTAGAATTTCTGCGACCGAGAGACCTGCCGGAAGGAGCGGCAAAAGCTGACGAGACAAGGACGGAGATCACGCCTCCAGACTGTCCCACCTATATGGTTATTGGCTGCCTTCTACTCCACCCGGTTGCACCAAAAGTGCGGAAGAGCCCGGACCCAGTGATCACGATCGAACGGAAGCGCTGATCACAATCCACCGGATTACGCACCGAAGGGCCATCGTCTCGTCGGTCATCGTGGTCGGTCCAAGGTTTGGGGTTGTCGGTCTCAGCAACCCAACCCTGCCATGAACCACCGCGGTGACCGCCTCAGGTTCGACGATCAGTTCCTACACCACCTACCGGGACGCGACCACGACCTTCTGCAGTCCGGCCTCGGGATGGGAGAAGCGACATGGCCAGGAGAGCCGCGCCGCCATGGCTATCGTGCAGGCAGGCGGGCGAGACGGCGGCGAGTAGGAGCCGACCATCGGTGTCCACCAGGGCGTGGCGCCTGCGCCCGCTCACCTTCTTCCCACCATCGTAGCCGCGGACACCTTTCACGCCGACACCGCCCGAGCGGACGGATTGGGCGTCCAACACCGCCGCTGTCGGTGAGGCCTCTCGGCCGACCCGCTCGCGGCCGGCCATGATGAGGGCGTGCGCCAGTCGCTCGAAGGTGCCCCGGCGCGAGAGGCGCAGGAACCAACGGTGCACGGTCCCGGGCGGTGGGAAGTCGCGGGGCAGATGCGCCCAGGCGCAGCCGGTACGGAGCACGTAGAGGATCGCATCGACCACCCGCCGCATCGGCCAGGACCGGGGTCGTCCGGTCCTTGCAGGGCTTGGCAAGAAGGGCTCGACCAGGGTCCACTCGGCATCGGTCAGGCACGTTGCATAAGGCTGGGAGCTGCGCGCGGGCGGCAGGGGTCCACATGGGCCACCTCGAAGGACGTCAGACACCCTCCGAACGCGCAGAACCCCCGCCGCTCAACTCATTTCAGCCGTTATGAAGCGGGCTCTGAGTTTGCGCTAACTGTGCCGATGCCTCCAGGGCGGCCTTCGGGTTGCCCTTTTTTGTTACCCAAGCCCTAGCCTGGCCATCTCTACCTTAGGTATCGCGGGCGGGGAGGGGTGCAGCACCAAGCCCTCCATCTCGATATCGACCCTGGCCTCTGGATAGACCGCCATCGCCAGGGTGAGCGCGTCGTTGAAGGTGGGCTTGAAGTGTTTCACCTGAGCAAAGCCTCCCCCGAACTGGTTGTGCAGGGAGAGCCAGGAGATCGGCGTTGGCTTGCTCAGCACATGCAGCCGGTAGGCGAGCCAGATATAGATGTCGATCGCCATTGACTTTGTGCCGATGATGCGCAGAGCCTCCTCCCGCACCGGCACGGGATGATCGCGCAGAGAGCGGAGGAAGTTGTCGTCCAGCTTCACTTTCTCCTGCCACAGAGACCCCTGCCCTGTGGTGTCGAGGGGGCCTAGCGACATGCCGCCGCTGACGAAGGCGCCGTTCTCGAACGCCCTTACCCCCGGCTTCTGCACGAAGAATGTCAGACGGCAGGCTGAGATGCGTCGGGCCTGTTCCGCCACCAGCTTGTAGTTCTTGCCGCCCGTGGCGATCCCCATGCGCCCCATCCAGGCGCTCATGGAGCGACCGAGCTCCACTTCTCCGCAGCCTGTCCGGATGGCCTCGGTCTGCAGGTAGAGGAGGATCATGCGGGCGATGGAGCCGTAGGGGACGCCGACCGGCGCGCCGCCCTTCCCCAGACCCGAAGAGACCTGCAGGGTGACGTGAGGGCCACCGCTTCGCTCCCAGAACGTCTCCTCGATGCGCTTGTGCGGCAGGGCGGTCATCGCGAACCCGGCATGCGTGATACCCAGCCTGCAGTCTTCCTCGGCCAGAATCTCGGCTGCGGCCTCCACCACTTGGCGCTCGGCCTTGGTAGTGACCATTGTCCTGGCGGTGTCCACGCCATACTGAGCGATCAGGCTGTGCATCTTGCCCATGAGCCCCTCTATGGCAGGAAGTATCCATAACGAAAGATCGGACTCTACCGACCGGGCTATTTGAAAGGTATTTGATTCTAACTATTAGATTCGTCGGCAGAGTCCGGTGGATAAGTCGAGTCTGGTCGGTAGAGTCCGACAAGCAGGTCGGTAGAGTCCGATACCCGATAGCCTCTTCCTGTGGGCGACTCGATCCGGTCGGTAGAGTCCGACCCTCCCCCCTGCAAATCCATAGCGAATCCATGGTCTGGACCGTCACAAGCTCCGAAAACATCGGACTCTACCGACCGAACCCTCCCAGTATCGGACTCTACCGACCGCTGCATGCATTATGCAGTGTTGTGCAGGCGTGTCAGTTCCTGCTCAATCTCCAACAGGCGCCCCTCCAGCTTGGCCTTTTCCTGAAGCAGAAGTGCCTTGAGGCTCGGCTGTGCCGCTGGCGCCTGACGGGATTTGCGCCAGGCTATCAGCTCGGCTCGCCGTAGATCCGGCCGCAGCAGCCCTTCCTCCTTGGCGGCACTGAGCGTTCCCGCGTCGAGCGTGCTCAGTAGGTAGATCGTGGAGTAGGACCCGGGAAGCTGGCTGATCTGCACCTCGCGGCTTTGCTCCATACCCAGGGCCCATTGGGCCGCCTCGCGAAGCTGGTAGGCCGTGCGCGTGGAGAACGGCAGCTTGCTCTGCACCATCGCTTCGTATTCGCCGTAGGGCAGCATCTCCTTGGCGTTGATGAGGAGACGGCCGATGGAGAGGAAGCTGTCGTGCGCCGACTTCCACAGGCGCTCGATCTCGTTCACGAACTGGTCGGTGTCTTGGGGAGCGATCCTGGCGAACTCCAGGGCCTGAACCCTTGAATCCCCCTCGATCAGAACAGGGACGGGTGCCTCGTCCAGAGTAAGACGGCGCTTGCTCATGCGACCTCCTTATGGCCCCAGACGCGGTTCTGGATGTAGCTCCAGATCGCCTTGATCTCGTCGGCGCCGACATGATTGGGCACATCTACCAGACCGAGGCCCTTGGCACCGGCCCTGGCATAGTCGGTGCGATCGGCAACCTCGACGGGGCACAGGTCGCCAGCCTTTATCAGGTAGTTCTTCACCGCGTTCACGTTGGCCCGCGGCTTGATGAAGTTCAAGACGATGACGTGGGGCCGCCCACGATCCCGCAGTAGGGACACAAAAGGCGCCACGCTCTCTGCATCGTCGAATGTGGCGCGCGAGGGCACGACCACCAAGTCCGCGGCCTGCAGCAGAGCGTGGAATGCCTTGGGCTGGGTCTCGATGCTGGGAGGCGTGTCCATGATCAGAACCTCGTAGCCGCTCAGTTCATCGTCATCCAGCAGCGCATCCGCGGTATCCCAGGCCACCTTGAAATGTGGGATCGCTGGGGAGTTCTTGGGCCGACGACGCGACCAGATGGTGAGGGTGGCCTGGGGGTCGAGATCCGCGGTTGCAACCTTCAGACCTTCGCAAGCAGCCGCGGCAGCGAGATTGCGGGCCATCATGGTCTTGCCACTGCCGCCTTTGGGCGAGGCGACCAAAATACGTTTCAAGACACCGCCCCCTAACTTGAGAAGCGACGGTTATCATAGGTCCGCGGAGATTGGCGAGAGTGTCGGGATCACTGGCCGGTCAGTGATCTCGGCCTATGACATGGATCAGGCGAAAATGAAGTCGCTCGCCTGCACCGTCGTGTCGTGAACCACGATGATCGCCCCGTCCCCCAGGTCGATCGAGGTTGCCTTGGCATCATAGTTGCCGATCAGCGAGCCCTTAGCTCGACTCGTATGAGGCGTGTTGGCAAGCGGCGTTGTCAGCTTCGTCGTCGTTCGGGCGGGGGGTGAGCCGGGCAAAGGCAGCGAGAAGCCCGCTGCGACACTCGTATCCGGCGGAACTGTCGTTCCCACCAAGATGCCTCATTCAGGGCAGGCCGGCTCGGGGTGGTGGGACCCATCTTTGGCGACGGCTTGTTGAACCCCGTTGAACTCCGGTCACGCACCACCCCCGCCCGACACGACGCGCCCGATGGCGGCGCCGGTCGAACTGCGTCGTTCAGGCTGCGGCTGGCTTCAGGCGCGCGTCTTCGGGGACCAGTCCGGTGGTGACGTAGCGCCACAGGGCGACCAGGAGCTTCCTGGCCAGGGCGACGGCAGAGATCTTGCGGATGCGGCCGCAGATCTCGCCGACGCGCTTGGTGAACCACTGCGCGAGGGCAGTGCCGGGCTGGTAGCGCAACCAGAGCCAGGCGAGCTCGACCATGCTCTTGCGCAGGAGGGGGTAACCCGCCTTCGAGATGCCCTGATCACGGTGCCGGTCGCCACTGGCGAACGGGCTGGGCGTGAGCCCGGCATAGGAGGCTACCTCCTTGCGGTTGGCAAAAGGCCGGTATAGCGCCTCGCGCACCAGCACGGTCGCCAGCTCGGTGCCGATGCCGCCCAGCTTGGCGAGCAGGGCCACCTTGGCCACGTCCGCATCATCCGTGGCCGGTGCCGCCACAGCGGTATCACGCTCGGCCTCTACGGCCACAATCTGCTCGCGCACGAGTTCCAGACGGAGAAACTCACGCTCGATCTCCCGACGCAGACAAGGCGGCAGTACCCGGCCGTCGCCGGTGCGCAACGCCCCCAAGCGTTCCCGCCGGCCACGCCGGAGGGGCTGGTGGTCGTGGATACACTGGGTAGCCAGCAGCCTCTTGATCCGGTTCACGTGCTGCACGCGTTCGGCAATCAGCCGCTGGCGCTCGCGATGGGTGCGGCGCGCGTCCTCGCGCTCCGCCGAGGGCACCTGCACCATGCGGCAGGCCGCCCGGTCACCGCGGCACCACGCCGTCAGAGCCCGTAGCAGCATCACCGCATCCAGCCGATCAGTCTTGGCGCGCCGGGCCCGGCGGTCGACCTGCAGGCTCCCGGGATCCATGACCCAGCAGGCTATCCCCTCCGCAGCGAGGCGGCGATGCAGCCAGAACCCATCATAGCCAGCCTCGTAGCCCAGGACGACTTGCTCCTTCTCACCGCTCGCCCCTTGCTCGCGAGCCGCCAAACGCCGCAGCAGGGCGAGCAGTCCATCAACGTCCCCGCCATCGAGACGATGGGACGATGCCCTGCCGCTCGGCGACCCCTGTACGGCTAGCAACCACGCCATCTTACTGAGTTCCATCGCCACGAACACCGTGGCGCCCGTCTGTGCGGTTTCGACTTGCTCCATGTGACGCATCGGCCAGCTCCCTGTCGGTCCGGAGAAAGCCTGAGCCTGGCCCGATCTCCGCCGGCCTGCATGGTATCTTTGGCCATCAGGCGCTGTGGCAGATGGCGTAGGACAAGGCACGCTGTAGGGCTGGGCGGGGTTTTGCACTGTGGGCGCTGCGCGGTGACGTGAGCAAACCTTGCTCTCGCCAGATATGACGTCGCACGGCGGCGAGGGTGTCGCTGAAGGTGGGGCGCGGTTTGCGGTACCAGGCACTGCTGGCCGCAGCCTCTCGATCCGAGGGCCTGAGCCGGGCAGCCAGGAGGGTGACGAGGGAGAATAGTGCGAGCAGGCATGGTGTGGTGCGGGCGATGACTATGGTGCAGGGATCCGGACGGGATTGTCACGTTGGTGGGCCATTGCCGAAACGATTGCGCTGGGCCAGGCTCGCTGGATGACGTGCGACCCCGCGACCTACCCCGGCTACCGCTTCCCAGCGGAGATCGTCAGCCACGCGGTGTGGCTGTATCACGTGTTCGGCCTCAGCCTGCGGGACGTTGAGCTGCTGCTGGCCGAGCGGGGCATCACCGTCACGCACGAGAGCATCCGGCGCTGGTGCCTCCGCTTCGGCACCGAGTTTGCCCGCAAGCTGCGGCGACGACGACCCAGGCCAGGCGATATCTGGCACCTCGATGAAGTGTTCCTGAGGATCAACGGTGAGCTGCACTATCTCTGGCGCGCCGTGGATCAGCACGGTGTCGTGCTCGACATCCTGGTACAGAGCCGGCGCAATGCCAGTGCTGCCAAGCGCTTCTTCAAGCGGCTGCTGAAGGATCTCCAATACAAGCCGCGGCGCCTGGTCACCGACGGCCTGCGCAGCTACGGCGTGGCGCAACGCGAGGTCCTGCCCGACACCGAGCATCGGACCAGCCGGTACCTCAACAATCGCGCTGAGAACTCGCACAGGCCGACCCGGCGCCGGGAAGGGCAGATGCAACGCTTCAAGTCGGCCAGGCAGGCGCAGTGCTTCCTCTCGGCCCATGCGATGATCCATGGCCATTTCCGGCCACGTCGGCACCTGATGTCAGCCGACCAGTTCCGCCGTGCTCGTGCCAAGGCCTTTCTGGTGTGGCAGCAGGAGACGTGTGTTCAAACGGCAGCATGAGCTGCCAATCCTGCTGCACGCCGGACAAACTCGGCCTCGACTTCAACAAGTTGACAATCCCGTCAGTACATTCGCTGCGGCAGCCAGGAAGCCATAACCGGCCAGCTGCCCCCATTGCAGGGCGTCAGGCAGAACGAAATCCGGCAGACTGAGTGCGCCACAAACGACCAGCGCGCCCAGGATACCCGCGCCGAAGAGCGAAATTCTCTTCTCGGCAGCACCTACTGCCCGGAAGGTCACGATCGAGACGGCACCCCCGAACCCTGCGAAGACGGCTCCGACATGTCCAACGGAAAGCTCGCGGAAACCCGGCCGGAGCACGATGAGTACGCCGATGAAGCCCAGCACTACCGCCGACCAGCGTTTCAGGCCTACCGCTTCCTTCAGGAAGAGAACCGACATGATAGTAACGAAGGCCGGCTGTAGGAACATCAGGACCATTGCTTCGGCCATCGAAAGGTGCGTGAAGGCCGTGACGCTGCCGATTACACCTGCCGGGTAGGCGAAGAAGCGCAGCAACCAGATCGGGCGGCTGGTTGTCCTGAAGATATCGCTCCAGTGATCTCCTGGCTGCAGCAGGAACGGCAGGACGGTCAACCCGAAGACAGCTCCGAAGAAAGCGGTTTCATAAGGCGGCAGGCCACCGGCAATCAGCTTGGCGCAGGTATCACTCAGGGAGAAAACGGCAAAGGAGGCAAAGCCAAGGAAAACTCCCATTGTCGGACGGGCAGCAGGCAATATCGGCTCCTTTCATTAAGAGCGATGGTGTCTAGTGGTTTGATCGGCGTTGATGATTCCCATGCTGGCCCGGACCTGCAAGTCTGGGCACATGAGGGAAGGCGTTGAGGTCCGGCTTCGGCCGGGCGACCGGGACTGGCTCGAAGGCGTGGTCGCCAATCGCAAGAGCCAGCAGCACCACGTCTGGCGGGCGCGGATCGTGCTGATGACAGCAGACGGCGCTGGGACGATGGCGATCCGTGCAGCGACCGGCAAAGGCAAGCCCACGATCTGGCGTTGGCAGGCGCGCTACATGGAGGACGGCGCCGACGGCCTGTTCCGGGACGCCCCGCGAGGCCGTGCCTTCGCCGCTGCCTCGCCCGAGCAGATCGCCGCTGTCGTCGAGCGCACCCTGTACGAGGACCCGCCTGCGGCGACGCACTGGACGTTGCGCTCGATGGCCAAGGCAAGCGGCCTGGCGCCGTCCACCATCCACCGCATCTGGCGCGAGCACGGCCTGAAGCCGCACCGGGTCGAGACCTTCAAGCTCTCCAATGACCCGAAGTTTGTCGAGAAGGTCCGCGACATCGTCGGGCTCTACGTCAATCCGCCCGAGCGCGCCCTGGTGCTGTCCGTGGACGAGAAGAGCCAGATCCAGGCGCTCGACCGCACCCAACCGGGGCTGCCGATGAAGAAGGGCCGGGGCGCGACCATGACGCACGACTACAAGCGCCACGGCACGACGACGCTGTTCGCCGCGCTCGACGTGAAGGCAGGCACGGTCATCGGCCAGTGCATGCTCCGCCACCGCGCCGCCGAGTTCATCCGCTTCCTGCGGCTGATCGACAAGCAGACCCCGGCCGAGCTCGACCTGCACCTGATCCTCGACAACTACGCCGCCCACAAGACCGAGGTCGTGAAGCGCTGGCTGGCCAGGCATCCGCGCTTCCATGTCCACTTCACGCCGACCTCGGCCTCCTGGATCAACGCCGTCGAGGGCCTGTTCGCCACGTTGACCAAGCGGCGGCTGAAGCGCGGCGTCTTCCGCTCCGTGATCGAGCTGAACCAGGCCATCCGCGCCTACCTCGATGCACACAACGCCGACCCCAAGCCCTTCCGCTGGACCGCACCCGCCGACACCATCATCGGCAAGCACCAGAGCGGGAAACGTCTGCTGGAATCACTCCACTAGGAGACCCAATTCGGAAACTCGGCGCTGTTCCAGTCAGCGGCTGTTCCAAGCGTTCGATACGAACGGCAAGCACGCTGTCCAGGGGCGCGGTCATGCGACCGCTCAGCAGGAGACCAATCGAAGCTTGGTTATAGCGGCGAAGTTGCTCCGGAACGACCCGTCGGCAGACCAGGATTTCAAAACGGTCTGCAAGAGCATTCTCGAGTGGTCGCCGGATCCCCAGATGCCGGCCTATCCACTCCAGCACAGGCATGTTCCAGGGTGGCTGCAAGATCTGCTGTGCGGCGCGATTATAGCCCACCCGGCCGTCGCGCTCGGCGGCGTCGATCATATAGCCTGTGTTGCGCATCATGGTATCGAGGTTATGGACAGAGATGACGCCTCTGCCGAAAAGCGGGATCAGGCTCCGCTCCCGGGTGGCCAGAGTCACGAGGCCGATGATCAGCCTTTCGTGTTCCGACAAGGCCAGGTCCAGGTCATCCTGTTTCAGGCCGACCTCCATGCCGGTGCGGTACTCCGATGCCGCGTGTCGCGCAACATTCTCTGGCAGATGGAAGGTGCGGGCGGTATCGGCCATCCGGACCAGGACTTCGGTCGTGGCGAGATGTACAGCCTGCCATTGCAGTGCCTGATTCTGGAGCGAAAGCCGGTTGAGCCCCAGGAAGCAAATGGCCGTGCGTAAGGTCGTGCCGTTGATCAGCAAACTGAACAGGACGAAGGCCATCGCGAAGTGGGCCACGAAGAGGCGCTGGCCCGTCGCAAGGGACGAGTTTTCTGCGAGGCCAAACGCCAGGACCAGTGTGACCGCGCCCCGCAGGCCGCCCCAGGCGATGACCAGCTTGTGGGCGGTGCTGACCGGAGCGCCCAGGTGCAGCAAGCCCAGGACCGGTAACAGGCCGAAGAGAACCATCAGCCGGGCCACCAGCGCCGCTAGCACCAGGACCAGCAGAAGCAGGAGGTTATACCATCCCACTCCACCCAGGAGTTGCCGTGTCTGCACGGTGGCCAGGAGAAAGATCATCGCGCCGGCCAGCATAGCGATCTGTCCCAGATCAGGTGAATATGTCTCCAGTTCCGGGGCGAGATCCGTGTCCGTCCAAGAGTGTTGACCACCAGACCGGCCGCAACCACCGCCACGACGCCCGATACGGACAGCACTTGGTCTACCACTAGGTAGAGTGGATAGGGCAGAGCCAGCGTGAGGGCCATCTCAGCCAGCGGCAGGCTGCGGAGGGCTGGAAGCAGCGCCGCAGAGAGCGCCGCCGCCCAGTGAGAGGGCAAGTTGCCGCAACCCAGCCATGGGCTAAGCCGCTGCCACGTCGCCCTCCAGCATTGCCAGAAGAACGCCCGTGATAGCGATGGCCGCCGCATCGTTCAGCAGGCTCTCACCTGAGACGAGGCGGATCAAACGCTCTGGTGCGTCCACCTCGCGGAATACGGCGATAACGGCGGCAGGATCGGTTGTGGCGATGATCGCCCCAGGCAGAAGGCAGATCACCAACCCCTGGTCGGAGACCAACTGCATGGTAAAACCGGTGACTGCCGTTGCCACAAAGACCGCGACCAAGGCCAGCAACAGGATTGGTGCCAGATCCGGCAGCATTTCACGAAATTCGATGGCAAGGGCCGACTGGAAAAGCAGCGGCGGGAGGAAAACCCAGAGATGCGCTTCGGCTGGCAGGACCGGCTCTATCAACAGATCGAGCACAGCCTGCACGGGGCAGGGCGTGATCGCTCGTGCCGGGGGAAGCAGGCTGCCCAGAGCGATACCAGCCAGAAAAAGAAGGGTCGCCTCTGGAAGGGTCGTTCGCGCCGCCAGGACCTGTACAAGGACGGTGATCATCAAAAGACAGCCGACCAGGGAAAGAATAATCGCGGTAAGGCTCACGACTTGAAAATCCCAGTGGCAACAGCGGAGGGCACTCCGGTGTGGATGCCCTCCCTTTTGACGTACCATTTACATCACCAGTTGAGAAACCAGTCGTTGGAGCGAAAAGTTTGGAGAAAGCGACTGGGTGGGTGATGACATCGACTGCGGCGCCAGAGGGCAGGTTCATAGCCAGTCGGCTTTGACGAAGGTCAAATTGTCGATCTGGCCTGGAAAAGCTCAGGATTGGCTACCAATGGCCTGATCGTGGCGTGCATTCCGTTTGCGTCCGCTCACCATGGGGCGCGGTGTTCGATGTCGGCGCTCACGGGGTCGGCACTGTCCACGCGAAGCATCTTGGCAAATCGGGAGGCGCGATGGTCAGGGTCGTCATGGTGTCCGGTGGACTTCGGAGCGTACTTGCGGCGCCGCTCGTCGCGCATTTCATCAGATAGATGGCCCAGCGGCCTCCACCGGCTTTCGTGGCCATCGCCCGATGCTTGGAACTGGAGACCCAACACAGGCCAAAGGCCTCGTGATTTTGATCAATGCACGCCGCTCGGCAGCTTTTAATACTCATTGAGATGACAGGTGGATCTCAGGTTACCTGAGGAAGGAGAGAGAAATGGCTTATGCGTCAGTGAATCCATATACGGGAGAAACGCTCGCGACCTTTGCCGACGCGACCGACGCAGAGGTGAAGGAAGCCATCATCCGGGCGCATGATGCCTTCCTGCATTGGAAGCAAGCCAGTTTCGCGGAGCGTGCGAAGATCCTGCAGAATGCGGCGAATATCCTGCGCCGCGACAGCGATGCCTATGCCAAGCTGCTGACACTCGAAATGGGCAAGATTTTTGCGGAAGCCAAAGCCGAAGTCGAGCTATCGGCGAAGATCTTCGAGTACTACGTCCGCAATGCCGAGGAATTTCTCAAGCCCGAGAAGCTACCGGTACTTGATCCGGAAGAGGGTGAGGCGACCCTCGTCCATGAGCCGCTCGGTGTGCTGCTGGCGATTGAGCCGTGGAACTTTCCCTATTACCAGATTGCCCGCATTCTGACTCCGCAGCTGTCTGCGGGCAACACGCTGCTGCTGAAGCATGCCTCCAACGTGCCGCAATGCGCGGCGGCCTTTGAGAAACTGATGAAGGAGGCCGGACTGCCGGACGGCGCCTTCAGGAACCTCTATGCTACCCGATCTCAAATTGAACTGATCCTCAATGACGACCGTGTCCACGGCGTCGCGCTGACAGGGTCGGAGGGTGCGGGGTCGCTTGTCGCTGCGCAGGCAGGCAAGGCGCTCAAGAAATCGACACTGGAACTGGGAGGCGCGGACTCCTTCGTGGTGCTGGCCGACGCCGACATGGAGAAGACGACGAAATGGGCCGTTTTCGGCCGTCACTGGAATGGCGGGCAGGTCTGCACCTCCTCCAAGCGCATGATTGTCGTCGATCCGGTCTATGACGCCTTCCTCGACCTCTACCGCAAGGGTGTCGCAGGCCTCGTGGCCGGCGATCCCTTCGACCCGCAGACAACGCTGGCGCCGTTGTCATCGAAGGGCGCCGCCGAAGAGTTGAGGAACAAGATCCGGGAGGCGGTGAAGCATGGCGCCAAGGCCGAGGAGGTCGGCCCCCCTGTTCCCAATCGGGGCGCCTTCGTGCAGCCGACCATCCTGACCGGGGTCCGCGAAGATAATCCGGCGCGCTACTGGGAGTTCTTCGGCCCGGTCTCGATGCTGTTCCGGGCGAAGGATGAGGACGATGCCGTGCGCATCGCCAATGACTCCCCTTTCGGCCTCGGAGGTTCGGTCTTCACATCGAATGCGGCCCATGGCGTTGAAATTGCCGGAAAGATCTCAACTGGTATGGTGTACGTCAACCACCCGACCAAGGTGGAGGCCGACCTGCCGTTCGGCGGTATCCGCCGTTCCGGCTATGGGCGCGAGCTCATCGGGCTTGGCCTGAAGGAATTCGTCAATCACAAGTTGATTGGCGTCGTGGACATCGATGCTCGCTTTTGATGCGTCGTTCAGGAGGCACGCATTCGCAGTGCGGCTTCCCAGACCAGGAGGATGTAATTCATGTCGGTAAAAGGGAAAGTCATTCTTGTGACAGGCGGGGGCCAGGGCATTGGCCGTGGCATCGCGTTGCGACTGGCAAGGGATGGGGCAAACTTGGCCCTGGTCGATATCAAGCCCGACACACTTGAAGCGGTTCGCCAGGAGATCGAGGCCCTGGACGTCAAGGCGACGACCTTCGTCGCGGATGTCAGCCAGCGTGACAATGTCTATGCGGCCATAGACCATGCAGAGAGGGAACTCGGCGGCTTCGACGTGATCGTCAACAACGCCGGCATCGCTCAGGTCAAGCCGCTCTCGGAGGTGCGGGCGGAAGATCTCGAGCGCATCTTCCGGATCAATGTCGATGGCGTGGTCTGTCAATCGGCATTGAATGGGGACCTCAGATCGGCGCGCAAAAGGGACCCCTCTTGTAAGGCGTTCAGGCGCGGTTCTTGAATCGCCAACTGTCGTTGCCGGTCTCGACGATGTCGCAGTGGTGAGTGAGGCGGTCGAGCAAGGCGGTGGTCATCTTGGCGTCCCCAAAGACGCTGGGCCATTCACCAAAGGCGAGGTTGGTGGTGACGATGACCGAGGTCTGCTCGTAGAGGCGGCTGACCAGGTGGAACAGCAACTGGCCGCCGGACTGGGCGAACGGCAGGTAGCCAAGCTCGTCGAGGACAACGAAATCCAGGCGGCAGAGATGGTCGGCGATGCGCCCTTGTCGTCCGGCCCGGGTCTCGGCCTCAAGACGGTTCACCAGGTCCACCACGTTGTAGAACCGCCCGCGCGCTCCATCGCGGATGCAGGCCCGGGCAATGGCGATGGCCAAATGAGTTTTGCCTGTGCCGGTGCCGCCGACGAGTACCACGTTGCGCTGCTGGGCCAGGAACCCACCCCCCGCGAGATCACGGACCAGAGCCTCGTTGACCGGGGTACCGTCGAACCCGAACTCGTCCACGTCCTTGGCCAGCGGCAGCTTGGCGGTGGTGATCTGGTACTTGATCGAGCGCGCCTGCTTCTCGGCGATCTCGGCCGAGACAAAGTCGCCGATGACCTGCTGTGGCTCATGTTGGCGTTTGACGGCGGCCGTGATGATGGCGTCAAACGCCGCGCGCATGCCGTAGAGCTTGAGCTCGCCCATGGTGGCGAGGATAGCGGTGCGTTCCATCAGGGTCCTCTCCTCAGGCTGTCGTAGCGGGTGCAGTCGGCCAGCGGCGCATGCCGCAGCCGGAGCGCCTCCGGGGTCAGGATGGTCACCGGCGGCGGTGGCTCGCGCTGGCGGGCGAGGATGTTGAGGATGACGTCGGCCGAGTGGACGCCCTCGCGCAGCGCCTCGCTGCAAGCGGCCTCGACCGCAGCCAGACCGTCGTCCAACACCCTGGTCAGGATCTCCACCATCTGCCGGTCGCCAGTACCCCTTCGGTGAGGGCCGCCTTCCAGCCTGGGGCTGAACCTGTCTTCTGATCTTATCAACGCTCGTAGGAGCGTTGTTAAGAACGGGGCGGTTTGGGACATGGAGATCATCAGCGGCGTCGAACGTCGCCGGCAATGGCGGGTGGCGGACAAGCTGCGGATCGTGGCCGAGGCTGAACGTCCCGGCGCGTGCTTCGTAGAGGTAGCTCGCCGGCATGAGGTGAGCCGGAGCGTACTTTGGGCTTGGCGCAAGCAGGCGCGGCAGGGCGTGCTGGTGGCCGAACCCGTGCCGATGTTCATGCCGGTGCAGGTGGCAGAGGACCTGCCGGCACCCGCCCCTCGGGCTGAGGCTGCGCCGGCGGCTTCTCCCCGGATCGAGATAGCCTTGCCGGACGGTACGGTGATCCGCGTCGACGAGGGGATCAGCGCTGCCGCGCTGCGGCGTGTGATGGCGGCACTGCGCGGATGATCCCGGTTCCCTCCGGTGTCCGGGTCTGGCTGGCGGCGGGCCACACCGACATGCGGCGCGGCATGAATGGCTTGGCGCTACAGGTGCAGCAGGCGCTCGGGCGCGATCCCCATGCCGGCGATCTCTACGTTTTTCGGGGCCGCCGCGGCGACCTGGTAAAAATCGTTTGGCATGACGGGCTCGGCATGTCGCTCTACGCCAAGCGGCTGGAGCGCGGCCGGTTCATCTGGCCGCCGCCGGCGGATGGCGCGGTGGCGATTTCCGGGTCGCAATTGGCCTACATGCTGGACGGCATCGATTGGCGGAACCCGCAACGGACATGGCGTCCGGAGGTCGCCGGATAAGGCTGGCAGGCGGGCATCGGGTATGATTCAATTTCTGTCGTGATACCCGCGCCGGACACCATCCCCGCCGATATCGACGCGCTGCGCACCGCGCTGGCGGCGGAGCAGTCGGCCCGGCGTGAGGCCGAGGCGCGGGCCTCCGGCGCCGAGGCGATGGTGGCGCATCTCAAGCTGCTGATCGCCCGGCTCAAGCACGACAAGTACGGCGCCTCCTCCGAGCGCGGCCGCAAGCTGCTCGACCAGTTGGAACTCGAGCTCGGCGAGTTGGTCGCCGCCGCCAGCGAGGACGCCGCCAAGGTCGAGGGCGCAGCCTACAAGGACGGCAGCACCCGCCGCCCCGACAGTCCGCCCCGCGGCCAGCCGGTGCGGGCCCCCCTGCCGGCTCACCTGCCACGCGAGCGGATTGTCCTGCCGGCGCCGACGACCTGTCCCTGCTGCAATGGCAGGCTGTCCAAGCTGGGCGAGGACATCACGGAAACGCTCGAGGTCGAGCCGATCAGATGGAAGGTCATCCAGACCGTGCGGGAGAGGTTCTCCTGTCGCTCCTGCGAGAGCGTCACCCAGCCGCCGGCACCGTTCCACCCCATCGCCCGCGGCCGGGCAGGACCGAACCTGCTGGCCATGATCCTGGAGGCCAAGTTCGGCCAGCACCTGCCGCTGAACCGCCAGAGCGAGACCTATGCCTTGCAGGGCATCGAACTCAGCGTCTCGACCATCGCCGGCTGGGTCGGGGCCTGCACCGCCAACCTGGACCCGCTGGTCACCCTCATCGAGGCCCATGTGCTGGCGGCCGAGCGGTTGCACGGCGACGATACCACCGTCCCCGTGCTGGCCAAGGGCAAGACCATCACCGGCCGGGTCTGGACCTATGTCCGCGACGACCGGCCCTTTGGCGGCCGGGCACCGCCGGCGGCGATGTTCCGCTACTCCCGTGACCGGACAGCCGAGCATCCGAACCGGCACTTGGTCGGCTATGCCGGCATCCTGCAGGCCGACGCCTATGCCGGGTACAACGGGCTCTACGAGGCCGACCGACAACCGGGGCCGGTCACCGAGGCAGCGTGTTGGGCGCATGGCAGGCGCAAGCTGTTCGAACTGGCCGAGTTGTCGCGGGCGCCGCTCGCCGTCGAGGCGGTGAGCCAGATCGACGCCATCTTTGATGCCGAGCGCACCATCAACAACCTGCCCGCCGAGGCGCGGCTCGTCCTTCGCCGGCAGCACGTCGCGCCGCTGGTCACCGACTTCGAGACCTGGATGCGCGAGAGCCGCGGCAAGGTGTCCCGGCACGCGCCGGTCGCCAAGGCCATGGACTACATGCTGGTGCGCTGGGAAGCCTTCACCCGGTTTCTCGGCAATGGCCGGATCTGCCTCACGAATAATGCTGCCGAACGGGCGCTGCGCGGTATCGCCCTTGGCAGGAAGTCGTGGCTGTTCGCCGGCAGCGATCGCGGCGGCGACCGGGCCGCGGCGATGTACTCGCTGATCTACACCGCCAAGCTGAACGACGTCGACCCGCGCGCCTGGCTGGCCGATGTCCTCGCCCGCATCGCCGACCACCCTGCCTCGCGCCTGCACGAGCTGCTGCCTTGGAACTGGACCCGTGCGAGGGAGGGCAAGGAAGCGGCATGACCAGCTCCAACATCGCCCGGCTGAAGATCACCCTCGACGACGTCAAGCCCGCGGTGACGCGCCGCGTCGAGGTGCCGCTGACCATCCGGCTCGATCGCCTGCATTTGGTGCTGCAGGCCGCCATGGGCTGGACCAACAGCCACCTTTACGAGATCCGCGCCCGCGGCGTGGGCTGGGGCGTGCCCGACCCAGACTGGGGAGACGGCCCGCTCGACGCCCGCAAGACGCGGCTCCTCGACGTCATCGAGGACACCGGCGCGAAGACGCTGAGGTACCTCTACGACTTCGGTGACGGCTGGGAACACACGGTCAAGGTCGAGCGCATCGCCGATGCTATCCCCGGCCTGCTCTACCCGTTCCTGATCAATGCTACAGGCCGTTGCCCACCCGAGGACGTTGGCGGACCCCCAGGTTATGCCGAGTTCCTCGACGCGATCGCCGACCCGAAGCACGAGAGCCACGCCGAGATGGTTCGCTGGGTCGGCGTGCCTTTCGATCCCGCCGGCATCGACTTCGAAGAGCACGCAAAAGCCGTCGACACCCTCGCCAAGGCGTGGTCACGCAAGCCAGCCACCCGGCGCAATTCCGCAAGCTGATCGCGGCCCTCCCAGGATCAGCGCCCCAGAGGAGCTCAGCCCCGACCGATAGCGGTGAACGCCGCCAATCCGCGGTCCTCGGCTACCCGCGGCCTTGGCCGTATGGGTACGGTCGCCATCGGCGGCCGCGGCCAGCTTGCGGCGGACCCGTTCCAGTGCACCGGGCAGCAGCCAGTCCTTGAACGGTGCCCCGTTGCGCAGCGCTCCAGGTTTGCGCGCCAGCACGGGCACGTAGTGCCAGGGGTCGAACACCGTCTGGTCCCGGCCGAACACGCGCCGGTGCTCGCCCACCACCCGGCCGTCCTGGCGCAGCTCGATCCGCTCGGCATAGGCCCGGATCTCGACCGGCCGCCCCACCGCGCTCGCCATCACCGAGTACTTGGTCGGGTTTGAATAACTGCTTCAGGCTGCCGAGGAGGCGAGCGGGCGACGGTCTGCCGGCTGGATGGCTCCGCGAAGAGCGGCGAGGAGAGCCGTCAAAAGGGCCCTGAGGTGGGCGAGGATCTTGCGGATGTTGTGGCCGCAGCCGCAGAGGACGGCATAGAGGGCATCACCGGTCGTACCCTTGAGGGCGCAGCGGGCGAGGCGGCCGTCGGTCTTCATGTGGCCGATCTCGGGCTCGATGGCGCTGCGGCGGCGGAGCAGCCGGCGCAGGCGGGGCGTGAGGCCGCGGCTGGTGCCGCTGACGAGCACCCTGGTTGCTGTGACGCCATGGCCGCGGTAGCCGCGATCGACCACGGCAAGGCTGGGACGCTGGCCGGTGAGGGTCTCGACCTGCTGCAGGGCGTCGGCGAGGGTGTGGCCGTCGTAGGGGTTGCCGGGCTGGCTGCGCATGCCGACGACAAAGCCGCCCTCGATCGTGGTGGCGACGCTGACCTTGGCGCCGAACTCGTAGCGCACCCGCGCCTTGCCCTTGGCGATGCAGTCCACCGCCGGCTCGTGCAGGGCGTAGAGCTTGCGCGGGCTTTTCGGCGTCTGCCGCAGCAGGCGCGTGACGAGCGCCATCCTGTCGTTGATCCGATCCCGCAGTGGCCCGTCAGGGACGGCGCCGAGCTTGCGTTCAACATCGCGCAGGATGCGGCCGGTGTAGCCCTTGAGCGTGCGCAACGCCCGGCGCATGCGGCGGAACTGCCGGGCGTGGGCGTAGCGCCCCACCTGGCCGGCCAGGCGCGGCGCCAGGCGATTGTAGTTCTGGCGCAGGGCGATCCCGGCCTTGTGCGCCAACGTCACCAGCGAGCGGCGGGCCCGCTCATAGAGGCGGCTGTCGGTCGGATGGGCGATGGCTTTCTCCATCACCGTGGTGTCCAACGCGATCTCGGACAGGCTGCGCGGCGTCACGGCACCCGAGGCCCGACCCGCCTCGATGGTCTTGCTCAGCAGCCACTCCACGCCCTCCTCACCGATGCGGCCGCGCCAGCGGCTGAGAGAGGAGGGGTGAATGGGCGCACGGTGCTGGAAGAAGGTCTCACCCGTGAAGTGCTGGAAGTACGGGTTCTCCACCCAGCGCGCGAGCACCGCCTCGTCGGAGAGGCCATGGGCGTGCTGGAGGTACATCAGCCCGGCGACCAGGCGAGGATGGGTGGCCGGCCGTCCCTCAGCGGCGGGGAAGAAGCCGGCCCATTCCCGCTCGAACCAGGACCAGTCGATCAGCGCCGCCAGCCGCACCAGTTCGTGCCGCCCATCGATCATGTCGAGCAGTCGAGGACGCAGCAGATCGGCCTGTTCCGGCGGGCGCGGGCGGTGCTTCATGCCCGCAAGATTCGCAGGGTTTGTCGTCGAAAACAATCGAACCCTGCAAATCCAGGGCGCCCGATCCGGAAAATATTCCAACTAAATCAGCGCTCTATGAGATGTTCAAGACCGACTACTTGTTGTTGTCGAACCGCACCAGGCAGGTCTTGGACACCGCGGCAGGCACGGCATGGAACCCGTCGAACCGTCCGGCATAGGGCACCAGGCTTGGCCGCTCCGCCTCGAACGCCTCCCAGACTGTCCGCTCCCTCTGCTCCGGATGCCGATTGGCCCGGGCATGGGACACGCACCGGTCCAGCAGAAGGGCGTTCAGCTCCTCGTAGCTCCTCACCCGCAGTCGCGGCGTAAAGAACCGCTCCCGCACCAGCCCGACCTGGTTCTCGACCTGACCTTTCTCCCAGCCTGAGGCCGGAGTGCAGGCCACCGGCTCGACCAGGTAGTGGCTGCACATGCGCAGGAAACGCCGGTTGTAGGCACGATCCCGTCCCACCAGGATCGCGTCCACCGCCGTGCGCATGTTGTCGTAGATGCCCCGCGTGCAGGTGCCGCGAAAGAAGGCGAACGCCCGGTCATGGGCGTCGAACACCATCTCCTGCGTCTCGCGCGGATAAGCGCGAACGAACAGCATCCGGCTGTAGCATAGCCTCACATGCGCGACCTTGACGGTTACCGTCGTGCCGCCGATCAGCACGACCTCGTGGCTCCAGTCGAACTGGTACGCCTCGCCCGGCGCGAAGCTCAGCGGCACGAAGGCTGCTGCCACCGCCGTCGCCCGTGACGCCTGCCACCCCCGCGCATGGCGCCGGACCGCGTCGTAGCCGCCCTCATATCCCAGCCCACGCAGCGCCTCGTAGACCCGCACCAGCGTCAGCCGCTCGCGCCGCGGCCGCGCCTCGTTCGCCTCCAGCAGGCGCTCCAGATCGGCCTGCCAAGGTCCCAGCTTGGGCTGCGGCTGCCGCGCCCGGCTGTAGCGGAATTCCGTCTCCCCGGACCGCAGAACCTTCCGGACCACCTTTCGCGAAATCCCGAGCTCGCGACAGATCGCCTTGATCGACTTGCCCTGCACCCAGTGCAGGCGCCGGATCTTTGCCACCGTCTCCACGACCAGCATCCCAGCCCTGGCTCCCGATCATCCCGGGAACCACTGTGAACCCCGCCGTCAGTGGGGTCCCGTTTGGACGCCGATCACCCCTCCAACAGGGTTCCTATTCCATGCCGTTCCACATCAGCGTCGACTGGCCCACCCCAAGGTCGGCAGCCACCTCTCCCACCGTCCGCCCGCTCGTCGACTGGCCCTGTCCCGCTGTGACGGACACCTCTGATAGGCTGAAGGGCCTGGAGGTACGGATGGCAGAGGGTAGCGGAAAGCGCCGGTTCTTTCCGGAGGCGTTCAAGCTGGAGGCGGTGGCAGCGGTCCGCGGTGGGCGGTCGGTATCGCAGGTGGCGGCCGAGTTGGGCCTACCGGACCGGCTGGTGCGCAGCTGGCTGCGCTGGGCGCCGACGGGCACGGCGGTGGGGAGCGGCGCGCCGGCGCTGGCGGTTCCGACACCACCGGCGGCGCCGGCGCGTCGCGTCGGCCCGAGCCCGGCCGAGCAGGCGGCCGAGATCGGGCGGCTGCGGCGCGAGGTCGAGCGGTTGCGCATGGAGCGCGACATCTTAAAGCGAGCGGCGCTCATCTTCGGCCAGGCGACGGACCGGAGGTGAGCTATGGCTTCATTCGCGATCACGTCGCCGTCTTTCCGGTTGCCATCCTGTGCGAGGTGCTGGGCGTGAGCCGCAGCGGCTACTACGACTGGGCTCGCCGGCCGGAGAGCAGGCAGGCGGCGGCCGACCGGGTCCTCGCAGCCGAGATCCGGGCCACGCACGCCGACAGCCGTGGCCGCTACGGCAGCCCGCGCGTGCATGCCGCGCTGCGCGCCCAAGGACGGCGGGTTGGCCGCAAGCGGGTGGCGCGGCTGATGCGCGGCATGGGGCTGTCGGCACGGCGTGGTCGCCGGTTCCGGTGCACCACCGACAGCCGGCATGCCTTCCCGGTCGCCCCCAACCTGCTCGATCGCGACTTCACGGCCGCCGCGCCCGACCGGGTCTGGCTGGCCGATCTGACCTATCTGTGGACCGCCGAGGGCTGGCTGTACTTGGCCGTGGTGCTGGACCTGTGCACGCGCCGCGTGGTCGGCTGGGCCATGGCGGACCACCTCGGCCACGAACTCGCCCTGGCCGCACTCGACATGGCGATCGCCTGCCGACGGCCCGCCCCTGGCCTCCTGCACCATGCGGATCGCGGCGTGCAATATGCCGCCCATGGCTATCGCCGCCGGCTCGCCGAGAACGGCATGCTCTGCTCGATGAGCCGCAAGGGGAACTGCTGGGACAACGCGCCGATGGAGAGCTTCTATGCCACCCTGAAGGGCGAACTCGTCGAGCAGCGCGACTACCTCACTCGCGACGAGGCCAGGGCCGACGTGTTCCAGTATCTGGAGGGCTTCTACAATCGACGCCGCCTGCATTCGGCGCTCGGCTATCTCACCCCCGAGCAGAAGGCAGCGACATTCCAAACAGCGGCATCAGCCGCGTAACAGTGTCCGTGAAAGTGGGGCAAGGCCACGACAGCAGCCGGACCGCCTCCCGCTTGAACTCCTCCGTCCAGCCCCGCTGACGTGGATCTCCCATCGCGCCCTCCCGGTCCTCACGACCTTACCTGAGCGCTCTCCACTCCACCCGGGAAAGTCCAGCCTGCGCCGTAGGCTCCAGTGCCCTCGACGCCAAAGGCGCGGATCGGACCGAGGGACCGTGCCCAATCGAGCAGAGTTCGGTAGCCGCGGCTGTTCGCGGGAATGGACAGGCTGCCGAGGAGGGCACCGAGCGCACTGATCGCGACGACGGCGTGGGTGGACCTGTGGGTGTCGACGCCGACGATGACGCTGGCATCGGGTGATCGACGCGGACAGCCATGAAGTGCGGGCCGTGGAGATGACGGACCACCGGCACGGGGTTGGCGAGATCGTCCCGGGCCTGCTGGCGCAGCTGCCGAAGGCCGAGCGGATCGGGGTGATCAGCGGCGACGGGGCCTACGACACCCTCGGCGTCTACGAGGCCTCTGCCGCCCGCCAAGCCGACCTGATCGTGCCACCACGGCGCAACAGCAAGCCGTGGAAGAAAGGAACCACCGGCGCGACCGAGCGGAACGAGACGCTGCGTGCCATCCGGCACCTCGGACGGCGGCTGTGGAAGCGCTGGAACGAGTATCCTGTGCAGTACTCCCGGGATCGCGGCGAGCACCGATGCTGGCACCCCGCCGAGCCCTGGGGCATCGTGGGGATTGGACCTTGGCCGCTTGCAGCCAGTCGGACCAGCAACCCCGGGAATCGCACGGATGGCGCAAACCCCCACCGCGGACACCATGAGCCTGGCAAAGATCGAAACCCCTCTGCCGGCCGGCTTCCACGAGGCCATGATCGCCCTGGTGGAACGACGCAACAAGGAGCGCAGGCCTGGCCAGCGCAAGCTGCACCTGCGTGATATCCAGGGCGAGGCCATCATGGCCCTCGGCCGTCAGGAAGCGCGGGGCAGGCGCGTGACCTACATTGCCGTACCCACGAGCCAGCCTCGCAAGCCGATCTGGATGGAGTTGCCGGTGCGCGAGGAGTTGGAGCGCCTGGCCACCACCGCTGGCATCACCCGGGCCTCTGTCATCGTCACCGCCTTCTCGCTCTACCTCAGCCGCAAAGGGCTGGGCGGTCGTCGCGTGGCACCAGCAGAACGACATACTGCCGCGTAGTCAGATTTTGGGACTTAGCTCGACTGGACAAGCCGCCGCTGACACGCGCAGTCTCACCCTGTCCGGACTCGCCTCAAGCGGGTATGGACTATCCTTCAACCGTCCTCTGAGGACAAACATGGCGCGCTGAACGCAAAAACGGCTGGTGCTTGCAGGCACCAGCCGTTCCGCACCGTAGATACCTAAGTTTGGGGCAGTAAATCCGAACCCCAAGCTAGGCCCGGGACGACCCTCCGTCAAGCACTGCTGTGCCTGACAACGGGAGAGCCTTGTCGACCAGTGCGGCTGCGCGCTCGCCAGGAGCGAGCCCATGGCTACGACCGACCAATCGCCACCACCGTCCCGGTCCGCAGGAAGGCGGGTGCTGCCTTCTCGCCCGACTGGTCGACGCCGCGTCACCCCGGCGCAGATCCGCAATACCGCCGATCTGTCCGGCTGCTTCGAGACGGTCAGCCACTGGCGCGTGCTGGCGGTGTTCAAGCAGGCTTTCCCGCTCCTGGGGCTGGACGAGCGCCTGCGCACGCTGATCGACGTGCTGTTCCGCTACACCCAGGCGCAGGACTGGGACGGCAAGGGGTTGCCGATCGTCTGGCCAAGCCGCTGGCAGCTGATGCGTGACCTCGGTCTCGGGCTGCGGTCAGTCCAGGTCCATATCGCCCTGGCGCTGGAGGCGGGCCTGATCGTCTCGCACGAGCAAGGCGGCGGGCAGCACTGGGGCTTCCGGGATGCGGAGGGACGCATCACAAAGGCGTCGGGCTTCAGCCTGGCGCCGCTAGCCGAGCGGCTGCCGCAGTGGGAGCGGCTGCTGGAGGTGCAGCGGCAGGAAGCGGCCGAGGCAGCGCGGCTGCGGCGGGAGTGCGGCTTCCTGCGACGTCAGCTGCTGGAACTGACGGCCGTCGGCGCCGCCCAGGCGGTGGCCGGCACCCTCTGGGAGGAGCTGGAGGCGCAGGCTGAGGCGCTGATCGCGCAGGTCCAGGGCGTCGATGACCCAAGGCCCCTGGCCCCCCTCGCCGGGCGCCTACGCCTGCTGCTGGACCAGGCGACCCAGGCCCTGCGTCAGGCATTCCCTGCGGATTGCGAGGATGATTCACCGTACGGTGCAGCCGCCCTGCACCCCATTACACCTACAAACCAAGTCTCTATCGCTAACGCGATTGCACCGGAGGCCTGCGGCCATGCTCAGGAGGTAGAAGCAGGCGGAACCGGATCGCCCCGCCGGTTGGTCGCAGTCCGCGCGGATAGGCCGGCAGGGGGCGAGTCAGGATCCGGCCATGCGCCGGCGATGCCCGCGCTGCGCGGCTTCCCGGTCACGCCCGAGGTGCTGATGCATCTCGTCCCCGCCCTGCGGCAGCGCAGCCGCCGCGTGCCGACCTCGTGGCGCGACTCACCGCCTCGAAGCGAACCCCGCCGGTCATGAGAGTGTGATCGGCGCGAGTCGCTGCATTTTCAGATTCACAAGGTGCGCCAAGGCCTTGTGGGTCACCACTTTTCAGCATGGGTGGCAAGGCGGCGCTACGGCGGCCCTATTCTATGTTCTTGTTATGTTCCGGATTCGCGGATTAGGTTGCCGGCATGTCCGAAGTGCCCCCCAGCAACCCTCCTGATGACTCCCATGCCCTATCTCCTGCCCAGCCGGAGGAGGTCACCGAAGCCTTGGCCTATGCCCTGCGCTACGACGAGCGCGGCCGACCCCGGCCGCATGGCGGCGAAATGATCGCGGGCCTCGCGGCCCGTCACCTCACCCAGCACCTCCAGCGCACCGGCTTCGTCCTGATGAAGCGCAGGCCCGGACGGCCGCATCGTGCCGGATAAGCGACGTGTCCTCGTCGTGCGCCTGCCGCTGCTCGCCATCGAACGCCTGCGACGGAGAGAGCCGTCGCTCCGTGACCGCCCGCTCGCGACCTGGCAGCAGCAGGGCAACCGGAGGCTGATCGCCTGCGTCGATGCGCCGCCGCTGCAGGCGGGTCAGGCCCTGGCCGACGCCCAGGCGATGCGGCCGGACCTCGTGCTGCAGCCGGCCGACCCGGCGGCGGAGGCGGCGCTGCTGGATCGGCTGGCGTGCTGGGCGCTGCGCTTCACGCCGCTGGTGGCGCTCGATGCACCCGATGCGCTGGTGCTCGACGTCACGGGCAGCACCGGACTGTTCGGCGGCGAGTCACACATGATGGCCGACGTCGCCGCGCGCTTCACCGCCGCCGGATACACGACGCAGCTTGCCATGGCCGGCAATGCCGATGCCGCCGCAGCCATGCTGCGGGCAGGCTTGCATGGTTGCATCGTGCCGCCGGGCGAGGATGCCGCCGCGCTGCGGACCGTGCCGGTGGCTGCGTTGCGTCTGCCCGGGGGCATGGCGGGCGACCTGTGCCGGCTCGGACTAGCGACGCTGGGCGACGTGCTGCGCCAGCCGCGCGCCTCGCTGGCCCGGCGCTTCGGCCGGGAACTGCTCGACCGGCTGGATTTCGCTCTCGGCGCCCGTGCCCGACCGCTCGACCCGATCCGACCGCCGCCGGACTTCTCCGCCGCCCGTTCCTTCCTGGAGCCCATTCTTACCCGCCCGGCCATCGACCGGGCGGTGACCGCGCTGCTGGACGACCTGTGCGACTCCCTGGCCGAGGCCGGCCGCGGAGCGCGACGGCTGAGCCTGCTGGCCTTCCGCGTGGATGGCGCGGTGCAGGAGGTGGCCGTCGGCACCGGCCTCGCCAGTCGTGACCCGGCCCATCTGTTGCGGCTGTTCGCCGGACTACTGGAGCGGCTGGAGCCGGATCTCGGCTTCGAGCGCATGGTGCTGCAGGTGACCGAGACGAACCCGCTCGGCGACCACCAGCTGGCCGGTCGCCTGGGCGGGCACGAGGCCGGCGACGAGGGCCGGGCGCTGTCGGAGCTGCTCGACCGGCTGGGGCAGCGGCTGTCGCTCTGGCGCATGGAGCCCACCGGCAGCCACTGGCCCGAGCACGCCGCGGTGCCGGTCGACGCCTATGCTCCCGTCGCCGTGCCCGCCGGCTGGGGTGAGCGGCTGCGGCCGGTGCGCCTGCTCGACCGGCCCCGGGAGATGACCGTGCTCGCCGAGGCGCCGGATGGCCCGCCAGCCCAGCTGCGCCTGGATGGCCGGATGCATCGGGTCCGGCACGCCGCCGGCCCGGAGCGGCTGGAGCCGGAGTGGTGGACCGAACGCCACGACCGTCCGCGCCGAGACTACTACCGGGTGCAGACGGAATCCGGTCGCCGGCTGTGGATCTGCCGTCTCGGCCAGGACAGGCCGGCGGCGCCGGCACGCTGGTTCCTGCACGGCGAGCTGGCGTGACACCGCCATGGTGCAGGACTACGCGGAACTCGCTTGCCGCTCGAACTTCAGCCTGCTCGACGGCGCCTCGCATCCTGGCGAGCTGGCGGTGGCCGCCGCGACGCTCGGCCATGCGGGCTTCGGGATCTGCGACACCAATACGCTGTCGGGTTCCGTGCGCGGCCACGTCGCCGCCCGGGAGGCGGGTATCGCCTATGCCGTGGGGTGCCGCCTGCGGCTGGACGACGGCGCCGAGTATCTGGCCTGGCCGACCGACCGGGCGTCCTATGGCCGCCTGACACGGCTGCTCTCGCTCGGCCGCATGCGCTCGCCCAAGGGCGAGTGCGCCCTCACCCGGCAGGAGATGGTGGGGCATGCGGAGGGCTGGTGCCTGGCCGCTGTGTCTCCCGTCCGCCCGGACCTGGCCTTCGCCGACCGGCTGCAGGCCGATGCTGCAGCCTTGCGTAACATCCTGGCGATGCCGCTGCTCTGCACGGCAACGATCCGCTTCGACGATATCGACGCGGACCGCCTGGAGGCGCTGGCGGAGATGACGGCCGTCACCGGCGCTGGCCTGCTGGCCACCAACGACGTGCGCTACCACGTTCCCTCGCGCCGCCCGCTGGCCGACGTACTGACGGCGATCCGCCTCGGCCGGACCGTGGACCGGCTCGGGCCCCTGGCAGAGCCCCATGCCGAGCGGCACCTCAAGCCACCGGCCGAGATGGCACGGCTGTTCCGCCACTATCCGGAAGCCCTGCGCCACACCCTGCGCGTGCTCGGCGCCTGCCGGGGATTCTCGCTGGCCGATCTGCGCCACGAATACCCCGACGAGATCCTGGAGCCCGGCCGCACGCCGCAGCAGACGCTGGAGGCCCGCGCGGCGGCGGCCGCGGCGGCGCGTTTCCCGCGCGGCGTGCCGCCCGGCATCCAGGCGCGCATCGACCACGAGCTGCGGCTGATCGAGCAGCTGGACTACGCGCCCTACTTCCTGACCGTGGACGAGGTGGTGCGCTTCGCACGCGAGCACGACATCCTCTGCCAGGGACGCGGCTCGGCCGCCAACTCCACCGTCTGCTACGTGCTGGGCATCACCGCGGTCGACCCCTCCAAGCACGACCTGCTGTTCGAGCGGTTCCTCTCGGCCGAGCGCGCCGAGCCGCCCGACATCGACGTGGATTTCGAGCACGAGCGGCGCGAGGAGGTGATCCAGTTCATCTATCGCCGCTACGGCCGCGACCGCGCGGCGATCGTCGGCACCGTGATCCGCTTTCGCGGCCGCTCGGCGGTGCGTGAGGTCGGCAAGGCGCTCGGGCTGTCCGAGGACGTCACCGGGCGGCTGGCCAAGGCGAGCTGGGGCCCGGGTCGGGACAGCAGCCTGGCCGAGATCGCCGCGACCGAGGGCCTCGACCTCGCGGATCGTCGCCTCCGCCTGGCCCTGGAACTCGCCGAGGAGATCCAGGACTTCCCCCGCCACCTCGCCACCCATGTCGGCGGCTTCGTCATGTCACGCGGTCCGCTGATCGAGATGGCCGTGGTCGGCAACGCCGCCATGGAGGGGCGGACGGTGCTGGAGTGGGACAAGAACGACGTCGAGGCGCTCGGTCTGCTCAAGGTCGATATCCTGGCGCTGGGCATGCTGAGCTGCCTGCGGCGCGGCTTCGACCTGCTGCGCCGGCACCGCCTCGCCGATCTTGATCTTGCCGGTGTGCCACGAGACTGCGAGCGGACCTACGCCATGCTGAGGCGAGCCGACTCCCTGGGCGTCTTCCAGGTCGAGAGCCGGGCGCAGATGAACATGCTGCCCCGGCTGCGGCCGGCGCGGTTCTACGACCTGGTGGTGCAGGTCGCCCTGGTCCGGCCCGGCCCGATCCAGGGCGACATGGTGCATCCCTACCTGCGGCGCCGCTGGGGCGACGAGGAGCCCGTCTACCCCTCCCCTGCCCCGGAGCACGGGCCAGCGGACGAGCTGGAGCAGGTCCTCGGCCGCACGCTGGGCGTGCCGCTGTTCCAGGAGCAGGCCATGCGGGTGGCCATCGTCGCCGCCGGTTTCTCGCCCGGTGAGGCCGACCAGCTGCGCCGCGCCATGGCGACCTTCAAGTACACGCAGGGCGTGGCGGTGTACCGGGACAAGCTGGTCGGCGGCATGGTCCGCAGAGGCTACGATCCCGAACTGGCCGAGCGGGTGTTCCGGCAGATCGAGGGCTTCGGCTCCTACGGCTTCCCGGAAAGCCACGCCGCCAGTTTCGCCCACCTCGCCTACGCCTCGGCCTGGCTGAAGTGCCACCATCCGTCCGTGTTCGCGGCCGCCCTGCTGAACTCCCAGCCGATGGGCTTCTACGCGCCGGCACAGATCGTGCGCGATGCCCAGGCGCACCGCGTGGCGGTGCGGCCGCTCGACGTCAACGCGAGCCAGTGGGACTGCACCCTGGAGCCGGAGGCGGGCAGCGCCGAGGGCCTGGCGCTCCGGCTGGGGCTTCGCCTCGCCGCGGGCCTGGCCGCCGAGGACGGCCAGCGGGTGGCCGAGGCCCGGCGTGCCGGCAACGGCAGCCCCTACGCCTCGGTGGACGAGGTGGTGCGCCGCGCCGGCATCGGCCGCAAGGCCATCGAGGCGCTGGCCGCGGCGGACGGCTTCGCGGGCATGGGCCTCGATCGCCGGGCGGCCATCTGGGATGCCAGGGGGGTCGAGAACGACACCCCTCCCCTGCTGCGGCTGGCGGCCCGGGCTGCCGCCGCGGGCGAACCGCCACTGCTCCGCGAGCCCGCCCCCACCCTGCCCGCCGAGGCCGCCGGACAGTCGGTGGTGCTGGACTACACCGCGACGGGGCTGAGCCTGCGCCAGCATCCGCTGGCCCTGCTGCGCCCACGGCTGCGCACGCTCGGCTGCCGCGATAGCCGCGAGCTCGGCGGCCTGCGCGCCGGGCAGCGGGTCCGCCTGGCGGGGATGGTGCTGATGCGGCAGCGCCCGGGCACCGCCAAGGGCATCGTTTTCGTCACCGTGGAGGACGAGCACGGCACCGCGAACCTGGTGGTGTATGCCGACGTCGCAGCCCGCGACCGGGCCGCGCTGATCGGCGCCCGGCTGATGGTGGTCGACGCCCGGGTGGAGCGCGAGGAACGGCGCGCCGAGGTGCCGATCGTCCACCTCATCTGCCGCCGCCTGGAGGACCGCTCCGATCTCCTGCGTGGGCTGATGGCGGAGCCCGGACCTGAAAGCTGGGGCGATCGGTCCATGGCCCGCGCTGACGAGGTGCGCCGCGCCGATCCCGGATCGGGGCGATCCAGTCAGAGGATGCCAGGTAGTCGTGATTTCCGCTAACCGAAAGTCATGACCTCATTTCCTCATGAGGAAAGGGCGCCGCATTTCCTCTCCCCGTTATCTCATGCCCTCATGAGGATAGGAACTCATTGGCGTGGCAGCGGTGGGCATTCCCTATCGTATTAGTACATAATAATCATTGGTTTAAGCGATATTCTGAGAATGAACTCGGTGCATTCCTCATGAGGTCATGACCTTTGGAGATCATGCGATCATGAGGATGTTGTGTCACGTCCTCATGAGGTATATCCCTCATGATCTTGCGAGGGTATGAGGGCATGAGCGCATGAAAGTGGTCGCAGTAACGTCCGACAAAGGCGGAATGGGCAAATCAACCGCCGCTCTCAATCTAGCCTGTGCCGCGGTTGAGGAGGGCTTTGAGGTCGGCATCCTGGATTTGGATCCGCAGGCATCGGTCGGCCGGTGGGCGAGGGTCCGTAAGAAGGCCAAGCTCCCGCCAAAGCCGCTTGCTGAGACATGCGTTCCCATCGACGTGGAAGACCGCCTCGCGGAGCTGGAAGAGGCTGGCGCCGATCTTGTCTTCCTGGACACTGCCGGCCGCGACAACAATGCCATCACGGCTGCTATCGCCAAGGCAGACCTCATCCTGATCCCATGCCATCCTACCGATCTCGAATTGTCGACATTGGGACCAACGCTCAGCCGTCTTCGAGCGGAGCAGAAGCCGAACTATGTCCTGCTGATCGACTGGAGTGCAGGCGCGACCCGTCGCCGTGGCGACGCATCGGTGGCCATCGGCCGTGCTGGAGGCAAGGTTGCTCCCGTTCCTTACACGCACCGCGCCAGTTACCGGGTCGCACTGGAGAATGGCCAGGGCGTCACCGAATTCGAGCCCAATCACAGCGCGGCCAATGAGATCAGGGGCGTGTGGAAGTGGTTGAAGACCGAACTTGGTATCGCTCGGCAAAGGCAGGAGAGGGCGGCTTAAGAAGATGGCACGACGCAGCAGCGCGATTGCCAACCTGGATATCGAGGCGGAAGGTTTGGCACAGCCGGATGGCCTGGCGGAACGTCTTCAGCGGAACCGCGAGACCCGAACCACAACGGTATCTGCGATCACCTCTCCGACGAAAGGAGCCGCACAGCCTGCCGATCCGGCTTCTGCTGTCAACATGCCGCCTGGACGCAGTGGAGGCCGAGGCCGAAATGACTGGCGCAACGGGAAGGCCATGGTCCAGGTGGCTCTCGATGAGGAGATGCACACCGAACTGAGCATCATCGCCAAGCGTCGAAGGATGACGCTGAGCCAGCTTGCCCGCGAAGCCATGAACCTTTGGCTCGAAACCCACGGGCATACCCTTCGCATCCGATGAAGCTAGACCTCATTACCTCATGAGGTAACTTCATGTCCTCATGGTCTCATGAGGAATATTAACTGCCTTGTCTGCGGTGGTCCGCAGTCTCCGTCTAGCCATTACGTCCGAACGATAACCGAGCCGGCCGCTACAGCGGCTCGGCGCATTCGTGGTTCCGGACTGCTGGGTAGGCGGCAAGGACATGAAGTCCCTCACAGCGATTGCCGTTTCCGTTCGCACCGCAGCTGACAATCCTCGAACCGGGCCGGATTGGAGGGCAACGGGTATGAGAGGACATCTGGGGGGCAGGGAAGATCCGCTACCGCTAGCGTCGGACGCGCGACAAGGGTTCGTCGCTGCGCTCCCGCGCCGGGGCAGGCCCCGGCCGCGCCCTTGTCCCGCCTCCGCCTCGCGGTCGCCGGGTGGAATCCAGGCGAAGGATTCCGGGCGATGAGTGGGCATGACGAGGAACTGCAGCGGCTGCGCGAGGGGGTGAACTGTGCAGCCCTGCTTGAACGGTTGACGCCCCCATGGCGGCTGGACAAGGCCGCCAGCACACGGGACTGCCTCAAGTACCGCCGGGGCAAGGGCGAGATCATCATCGTCAACCATGGCGGCCACGGCTGGTGGGACGCCGGGGGCACCGCCAAGGGCGACGTGTTCGGGCTGGTGCAGCACCTGAACCCCGGACTGAGCTTCGGCCATGTCCGCAAGCTGCTGCGGGAGATGATCGGGCTCCAGCCCAGCTTTCCCGAGCACCCTCGGACGGTCAGGGCCGCCGGCGACGGCATCCCAGCAGCGGATCGCTGGACCGCGGCCCGTCCTCTCCGCCCGGGCGGCAGGGCCTGGCGCTACCTGACGGAAGCCCGCCGGCTGCCGGGCCCGATCCTGCGGGCCGCCGTAGCGTCCGATGCGATCCGGGAGGGCGCCTATGGCACGGCCTGGTTCGCTCACCGCGACGAGTTGGGCGCCCTGACCGGCTTCGAGATGCGGGGCGCGGATTTCCGTGGCTTCGCCAAGGGGGCGGACAAGACCCTGTTCCGGCTGCCCGGTTGGATCCCGTCGCAGCCACGGCGCCCGAGCCGGCTGGCCGTGGCCGAGGCGCCGATCGACGCCCTCAGCCTCGCGGCCATCGAACGGTTGCGGGGCGACACCCTCTACGTGGCGACGTCCGGAGGCATGGGCCCCGGAACGGTACGCGGTCTCGCCCTCCTGCTGGCGGACCTGGCCACCTTCCCGGATGCCCTGCTGGCCAGCGCGACCGACAACGATCCGGCTGGCGATCGCTATGCCGCCATGCTGGCCGAGCAGGCCGCGGCGGTCGGCGTGCGCTGCGAACGGCTGGCGCCGCCCGCGCCACTGAACGACTGGAACGACGCGCTGACACAGGGGAGGGGGGCATGACCGCCTTCACGGAAACCCCGACGACACCTCTCAGCCAGGACGCGGTGGATCTTGCGCGAGCACTGCGCGCTGCCTTCCAGCGCATGCCCGAGCGCCGGCGACAACGCTGCACGGTCCCGCCCACCGGCGACGCCGGCATCGACCGCCCCGTGCTGGTCGAGGCCTTCGACGGCTCGGACCACTACGCGGGGGTGATCGTCAGGGGAGAGCGTGACGACGCCGGCGCCTGGCTTCTGGACGAGGCCTTCACTCTGCTCACCCTCGACCACGGTGACGGCGCCGACGCCGCGCTGGTGGCGTGCAACGGATGGAACTGCCATGTCGAGCGCCTCTGATCTTGCCGTGCAGGGCCGGCCGATCGCCGGTCTGACGCGCACCCAGGCCGAGGCGGCTTCGCTGACCGGAGCGGTGCTGGTGCTGGCCGGTGCCGGGACCGGCAAGACCAGCACCCTCACCGCCGGCGTCGCGCTGCGCATCGCCGAGCGTGGCATCCCGGCCGCCCGGATCCTGGCCGTGACCTTCACCAACAAGGCTGCCGGCGAGATGCGGGCGCGCATCGTCGCGCTGCTCGGGGGACAGTCCGCGCCGTCCTGGATCGGCACCTTCCACGGGCTCGGTGCTCGGCAGCTCCGGCTGGAGCCGGAGATGGCCGGTCTGCGGGCGGATTTCGATGTGCTCGATGCCGACGATGCCAGGCGACTGCTCAGGCGCGTCATGAAGGCGTCCGGGACGGAGGCGGGCGAGGACGAGATCATCGGCAAGGACCCCGTCAAGGCGATCGCCGGCCATATCGGGCGCTTCAAGGAGAACATGGTCACGCCCGCCCAGGCGGCGGTCCGGGTCGAGGCCATGCTGGCCGCCAGTCCGCTGGCCGATGCCTCTGGGCTGCGCGCCGCAGCGCGCCTCTACCCGGAGTATCAGCGCCGGCTGCGAGACGCCAATGCCGCCGACTTCGGGGACCTCCTGCTCTGGCCCGCCGTGGCGATGGCAGCCGACGAGGAGCGCCGCCGCCGCCTTGCCGGCCGCTTCTCCTGCCTGCTCGCCGACGAGTACCAGGACGTGAATGCCGTGCAGTACCGCTGGCTTCGGCTGATGGCGCAGGACCACGGTGAGATCTTCGCGGTGGGCGACGACGATCAGGCGGTGTTCGGCTGGCGAGGCGCCGATATCGAGTACATCCGGCGCTTCACGCGGGACTTCCACGGCTCTGCCGTGGTCAAGCTGGAGGAGAACTTCCGCTCCACCGGGCATATCCTCGCCGCGGCCAATGCGGTGATCGCGCGCGACGACACTCGGCTCGGCAAGACGCTCCGACCCACGCGCGAGCAGGGCCAGCCGATCGAGGTGGTGAGGTTCCGCAACGACGAGGCCGAGGCCACCGGCCTCGCCTCGGAGATCCGCAGCCGCCACGCAGAAGGCGTACAATGGCAGGACATGGCCATCCTCTACCGCGCCAACCACCTCTCGCGCGGAATCGAAGACGAGTTGCTGCGGGCCAAGGTGCCCTACGTCCTCGTCGGCGACGTCGCCTTCTACCAGCGTGCCGAGATCAAGGATGCCCTCGCGCTGCTGCGCCTCGCCAACTCGCCGGACGACTGCCAGTCCGACGAGGCCTTCTGCCGTGCCTGCAACAACCCGCCCCGTGGCATCGGTCCGAAAGCCCTCGACCTGCTGGAGCGCGACGCGGAGTGGCGTGGATCGTCCCTGCTGGCGGCGTGCCACACCGCCGACTTGCCGCCCCGGGTCCGGGGCACGGCGGGAACCTTCGCCGATGCCATTCGAGGCGTCGCGGCCGATTCCACGGCCTCGGTCGCCGACCGGCTCTCCCAGCTGCTCGACCGCACCGGCTATCGCCAGTGGCTCCGCGACAGCAGGGCCGAGACGGTCGAAGGGAGGCTGGAGAACCTCGCGGAGCTGGTGCAGCTGGCCAGTGGTTTCCATTCCGCGACCGATCTGCTGGAGCATGCCGCCCTGGCCAGCGCAGCTCCCGGCGAGGAGACCGAAGGGCGGGTGCAACTCCTCACCCTCCACCGGGCCAAGGGCCTGGAGTTCGGGCACGTCTTCCTGCCTGCCTGGAACGACACGATCTTTCCGAGCCAGTACGGTGATGCTGCCGAGGAACGGCGCCTGGCCTATGTGGCCCTGACCCGGGGCAAGGAGCGGGTGGCCGTCAGCTACGCCGAGTTCCGGCGCGGCTACGTCGATCCCTCGCCGTTCCTCGACGACATCCCGGCCGACAACCGCCACGAGGGCTGGCTGCGGCCCGTGGCGCGGCGGCCAGCGCGGATCTCGCCCCGTCAGGCCGGTATGGACGCCCTCAACGAGATGGTCGCCGGCCTTCGGTCCCGGCCGACGGCATAGCAGGCCGCTGCTCGATCACATCCCCACAGGAAACCAGCGATGCACACCGAAGCCTCCTTCATCCAGCGCCTCGAGCGCTACCGTTCCTCGAACACCGTGCCCCATGCGGTTTGGGTCGCGGACTGGCAAGCCGAGACCGATCGATGGAGCGATCCCGTGCTCCTGCCCCGCAGCAACGTCGAGCCGGCCCTCGCGGCGGCCGAATTCGTGCAGAGCCTGGACCGGGAGATGGACCGTCAGGCCGCGGACAGGTTCTTCTCCGCCTGGGGCGGTCGCGTGGCATGGTTCTTCTGCCGCCGGGAGGGGGACGTCGCGGTCGCCTACCTTCGTCAGGCCGTGGGACATCATTCTCCCATCCTTATGGGCTGGACGGACAGGGTGGAGAACAAGATCCAGGACGTGGCGCACGCCCATCCGCTCCTGGCACGCTTCCTGGGCATGAGAGAGTACAGTTGGGACACCCCGGAGTACCGGACCCTGTGTGCCGACCTCGGCCTCGATCCGGACTTCCAGCGGCCCTGTCCCCTGCCGGAGCATGCGGAGATGGGCGGCCAGCTGATCCGCTGGCTCGGCAAGCAACTCAACATCCTGGGTGTCATCGGGCCGGCGATGGACGATCCGCGGTGGGTGTACCTGAACTTGGGGAGGGACATGGTCACGGCCCTGCTACCCGAGGGCCGTGAACGCCCCTGGACCATCCGCGAGATCCTCGGGCGTCTCAAGGCGGTGCCCCCGCATGCCGTGCCATGCCGTGACGAGTTCCTGCGGGCCTTCGCAGACGTTTCTGCCGCCGAGCCGGGAGAGCGGCCGTGGCGGCCAGTTCCGCCGCCGAGCTTTTTCGCCCGTGTCGAGGCACTGCTGAGGCGTCCCGTGCAAGGGCGCTGAGGAGCGTCGAAGGAAAGGGAGGTGGAGTGGCAGGAGGCCCTGCCACCCTCGCCCGGTGCGCGGCAAGGGTTCGTCGGCTGGTGCCTCCCGCCGCTGCGCGGCGCCCTTGTCTCGCCCCGGATCGGGGCGGCTGCGGGGAGGGGTCTTCAAGAAGAAGACCAGCAGGAGATTCCACCCGTGCCCCACATCACCCCCGTCTCACCTAACCCCTGTGTTCCCGTCACCCGGATCCGCGGCGCCCTGGGCGACAAGGTGCTGCGCAAGAGCCCGGAACTGTTCAACCAGGGTTTGCCTACCGTGCTGGCCGAGGTGCTTCAGAACGCCCGCCGCGCCGGCGCCACCCGCGTCGGGATCGAGCTCCTCGGCGAGGAGGGCCGCGCCACCCTGGCAGTGCGCGACGACGGCCATGGCATCACCGACATGGCCAGGCTGGTGACCTTCGGTGCTTCCGCCTGGGACGAGCGCACCGACCTCGTGGAGAACGCCGCCGGCATGGGGGTGTTCTCGCTGGCCTCGCGCGGCGTCACTGTGCGCTCGCGCGGGCAGCGGGTGACGCTGAGTCGGGCTGTGTTCTGCGGTGAGGCCGAGGCCGCCGTGCTACCCGACCCGGAGATGGTGGTGGGCACCGAGCTACTGTTCCCGGTGGACGAGCGGGCCGTCGAGCGGGCGGTCGAGCGGGCGTGCCGCTTCTACCCCCTGCCGGTGACGCTGAACGGCCGGCCGCAGCCGCAGCCGGGTTTCCTGGAAGGCGCCGAGCACGTCGTGGAATGGCAGGGGCTGCGGCTGGGCGTCTTCCGGGAGGTCGGCCCCAAGGTGCTGGACCTGTTCGACAGGCACCGCGGCTGGGACAGGCGCCTCTACCTGAACTTCCATGGCCATGTCGTGGAGTGCGGAGCGGCTGTCGCGCTTGCCGAGGTTGGCGGACCGACCCGTAACGTCTTCGTGGACGTGGTCTCGGCGCCGGACCTGCGGCTGGTGCTCCCGGCGCGGAACGAACCGATCGACAACGACTTCTTCCGAGCCATGCGGGCCCGCGCCGAGCGAGCGCTGCTGGAAGCCGTCGCTCTTGGAACCACGCACTCGTTGCCCTTCGACGATGCCCGTCGGGCAAAGGCGATGGGTATCGAGCTTCCGTCTGTGCGGATCCCGCTCACACCCTGGCGTCTGAACACCGACGTCACACGCCACCGTATCGAGGAGCTTCCCGGACCTGTCGTGCTTGGCACGCCGGGTACGGAGGTGCTGTTGACCGACGCACTCGGCATCGAACAATGCAGTGCAATGAACCTCGATCTGATTCTGCGCGGATGGTCGGACAGGCCGCGGGTGGTCGTGGCGGATTCCAGATTCGAGGGCTATCGCGAGTATGACACCCTGCGCGTGGTGCGCGCGATCTCGGCGGTTGCGACCGATGCCGAAGGATCTGACGAGGAATTTCCGGGCTCGACGATACGGTCCGGAAGCGCGCCGCAGGACGCCGAGTACCAGGTGGTCGAGACGCTTTCCGCACGCCTCATGGTAGCGGCGGATGCCAGGAAATGGGCACAGCCCGCCGTAATGCACGAGGCGGCGGTTCCGTTCTTCTTCACCGATGAGCCGTCGTTCGATGGCATGCCGAGCTTCGTGGTTGTGCGCGGCACCGAGCCCGGGGACCTTTCGGACGCCTTGGTCGAGGGGTTCTTCGCGGAAAACGAGGACGTCGGCAACGACAGCAGCGATCGCCAGCTGGAAGCCTTCTCGGCCGAGGCCCGCGACCTCTCTCGCACCCTCCTCCTGGACGGCGACGCGGCCACGGCGGCCCGCATTGTCGAGCATCTGCGCAACATTCGCTGGGAGCTGCGTAGCCTTCAGAAGGGTAGCATCGAACTGCACATCGTGGAGGACCAGATCGGCAGCACGATCCGTATCGTCGGTCCAAGCGGCCGGGAAGTGACCGCGATCCTCTGAGGAGGACGGGGAAGGGCGAATGAGCAGGACGGGGGAGGGCGCTGCCACCCTCTCCCGGCGCGCGGCAAGGGTTCGTCGGCTCACGCCTCCCGCCGCTCCGCGGCGCCCTTGCCCCACCCCGGCAGGGGCGGCCGGCGGGCTGGGTCTTCGGGAAGAAGACTCAGCAGAAGGATGAGATCCATGGATCTCCACGAACGGCTCGCCAGGCGCCAGGGACGTCACGAGGACATGAAGGCCATCGCCGGCCTCGCCCTGATCGTCTGCATCCTCCTTGCAGGCGCCATGCTGCCTGGCTTCCTGGCGGATCACGCCTCCACTGTCCGTGTGCCTGCCCAGCAGGAGGCCCGCCGATGAGCAGGATCACGCCGCTCACCGACGGCCAGGACCTCTCCATCCTGGTGCTGGAGGATGTGGTGTCAGACGGTTACGGCCTTATCAGGACCGAAGCCAGCCCCGCGACACAGGTGGCCGTTGCCCATGACGGAACACTCCGCGGCACGGAGCAGGCCAAGGCCTATGTCGCGCTCCTCGCGCGTGCTCCGGCCATGCGCCGTCTCCTCGACCAGGCGCTGATCTTCGAGGCCGACGCCTTCGACGCCGACGAGCCGGTATCGGGCGCCGACCTCGTCGAATGGTTTGCCTTCTGGCGGCTGGAGGTTCGGACCGCGCTATCGCGGCCGGCGCTCGCCGCCTCGTAGGACGCCCTGCCTGCCTGAGGGAGCAACACGTCCATCCGGTTGCCCGATCCATCACGATCCACAGGATCCGAGACATGCCTCATCCGGCACATCTTCCGCGCTTCCTCGTAGTGCGGCCCTATCTGGGCCATGCCTCGCGAGAGGGCGCCTACGCACATCTCGAAGCTCTGGTCATGTACTCGCGTGGCGACGTGCAACCCACACGGTACGGCGACCCACACGGTACGGCGACCTGCGGCCACTGCTTCGCTGGGACGATACGCCGCGTCCGATCCTGCACGAGGGGCTGCGTTGGTCGTGCCAGATCGACGACCGCACCCCCGAGGTCTACGGCATCCATTACGGCTACACGTCCGAGCACGCCGACATCTTCACCGCGGCGGACCTCGCCCGCTACGGCAGGTCGATCCCTGCCCTTCGCAGGGCCATGGATCGGCTGCAGGAACGCGACGGGCCGGCCGGACACGTTGCCGTGCTGCTGCTCCGGCTGGCCCGGGTCCTGAAGGTGCGCGGCATCGCACTGCTCGAACCCCGGCTCGGCGAAGCCTTCTTTGCCGACGACCATCGCTTTCGGTGGCTGGAGATGGCGCCCGACTACGGCCCCGTGTTCGCCGAGATTGGCAACGTGGCGGCGGAACTGCACCGTCACTGTGCCGCGCGATGCGGCCGTGCGCCGGCCTGAGCCGTGACCCCGATCCAGCCCGCCCTATGCCAGCACTGCGGGGAGCCGTCGGTACTGGAGATCGCGGAGGCGTGGTCCGACCACGCCTTCCTGCTCGATACCTGTTGCCTGGCCGCCCACGAGGAGGTCTGCGCCGGCATGGCTGACGATCCGGCCTGGGCACGCGACCTGCTGCGGCATCTAGGTGCCGAGGAAATGCTCGGCCACCGCCTCCGGCGCATCGCCGACACCGGCTGCGGCCAGTTGCTGCTCGACTGGAAGCTGGCGATCCGGCCGGTGAGCTTCGCGGCAGCGGCGGGGTTCGTGCGTCGCCACCACGCCCATAACGCGGCACCGACCGTCTGGCGCTATGGGGCCGCCATCGCGAATGGCCCGACGTGGCTGGGCGTGGTGATGGTGGGAAATCCCGTTGCGAGGGGGTTGATGGGACGGGGCATCGTCGAGGTGAACCGGCTGTGCCTGCGCCGCGATGTGCCACGCGCCCTGGCCTGGAACGCCTGCTCACAGCTTTACGGCTGGGCTGCCCGCGAAGCCGCCGCGCGGGGCTTCACGGGCATCGTCACCTACACCCGCGAAGACGAGGACGGTGGCAGCCTGACGGCCGCCGGCTGGTCTCTCGAGACCCGCATCCGTGGACGCTCGTGGAGCAGCGGAAGCCGCGTCCGCGTCGATCGGGGACCGCCGGTCGACAAAAACCGCTGGAGCCGCTCGCTCAGGCCACTCACCAAAGTCCAGAAGCGCTCGGCACCGCCGGCCATGATGCCGCTTACCCTGGGCACCGATTGAGGGGGCGGCCGCCGACGGTCCGATGAAGGGAAGAATCGAGAAAGAGGTGTGAACCGGATACCGCGGAACGGGGCGGGAGGGGTGCCGCACCCCGTCCTCCGCCGCAAGGGCAAGGGCCTGGCGGCCCGCCGCGATGCGGCGCCCCTGCCCCGGAGGAACGGCGCCGCGGCGGCCTGGGAGTTGTTCGGAAAGGAACATCCCCATGGAAATCCGCCGCCTCGCTCCCCGGGCACCCGCCGCGCTCTCCCGATCGCTTCCACTGGCCGATGCCGGCGAGGCGCTCGCCTGCACCCGCTGCGGCAGTGCCTACCAGGGCGACCCCACCCTGCTGGTGGCCTGCCCGGTGTGCTTCGTCGCGCCGGGCGTTCCCTGCTGCAAGCCCGATCATGGCCGGGTCCGGCAGTCGCACCTCTTCCGAAGCCGCGATGCCCTGGCGGCAGGGCGCATGCCGGCCTGCGGCGCCCTGACCTGGGACGGGCTGCACGCCTTCGCGGTGCCGGTGCCGGCCGCGCCTCGACACGTCTCCAGCGCGATCTGAGGGCGATCCGATGACCCATGTTCGCCGCTTCCTCGACCTGTCCACCGCCCACCTCGCGCTGGAGGACCGCGCCTGCCTGATCGGCGCGGCCCTGGCCGGGGTGCGCGGCGAGGTGTGCTGCGGCGCGATGCCCTATGGCTGGTTCGTCTATGCCCATGACGATCGTCCTGACATCTCCGATACGCTCTGGGCCCTCATGGTCGAAGCCCGCCGACAGGGTTGCGAGTACCTGCTCTTCGACGCCGACGGCCCGGCCCTGCCGGATTTCCCCTGCTTCGACTGGGATGGGCCCTCGGCATCGTAAGAATTCGCTTGTCCGGGAGGGTCGCTGCAACGGCGCCCGTTCCTCTGCTGTCGAGCACCCTGATAGACGCCCCGTTGCTCCGTCGGTGCGGCGGGACAAGATTGGCGAGCCCTTCGGCCGGCTGGACGACGAGACCCTGCTGGCCGTCAGTCGTTCTCTCGCCCTTTTCCTCGGCTTTGCCTGACAGGGCTCGACGATCCTCCGCTTCGGCGCTCTAGGGCCGGAACAGCCGTCATGGAGCGGGATCGGAACGAGGATCCTGATCGAGGATCGGTGGGAGCCGGCGCGGCCCCGCTGTCAGGGATTCGTCCGGCCCCGCAAGGGTGCGTCGGCTACCGCCTCCCGCGCGCCGGCGCGCGCCCTTGCGGCCCCGGCCGATCCCCGACTGCCGGACGGCATGGCGACGGGAGAGTGCGCGATGCGAACCACGGTTCACAGCCTGCGGAACGAGACGATGCGACCCGGCGACGTCCGGATCGACCGGCGCACGGAGTTCGGCAACGAGTTCGTCCTTGGCCGTGATGGCACGCGGCCGGAAGTGATCGCGGCGTTCGAGGCGGCCGAGCGCGCCCGGCTGGCCGATCCGGTCCACGGCGCGGCCCGACGCGCGAAGGTGCGGGCCATGTACGGCCGCCGGCTGTTCTGCTGGTGCCACCCGCTGGCCTGCCACGGCGACGTGTACGCGAAGCTGGCGGCCGAGCTGATGGCGGCCGGGGAAGCTGGGGAAGCCGAACCGAACGTCCGAGCGCCGGACATCGAGTACATCTGGAGATCAGGAAAGCGGGCAACCACGAAATCGGGAAAGTAGGAGATCAGGAGAGCGGGAAAGGGAGGCCGTTCCGCACCGGTCCGGCCGCCGCAAGGGTTCGTCGCTGCGCTCCCGCGCTCCGCGCGCCCTTGCCCCGGCCCGCCCGGATGCGGGGCTGGGGAGGTGTTCCGAGAACATGAAAGGGAACACCGATGGCTCAGCCTCGCCGTCAGGCCGCCGATCGCCCGGCTCCCCGCGACCATTACGCCGAGATCACCAGCCAGATCGTGGAGGCCCTGGAGGCCGGCACGGTGCCGTGGCGCCGGCCCTGGGACCAGGACAAGGCCGGTGCCGGTCCGCTGTCGCCCCGCAACGGGGTCACCGGGCGCCGCTACCACGGGATCAATGTGCTGCTGCTGGGCATGACCGGCCTGGCCTTCGCCGGCACGGATCCCCGCTGGCTCACCTACAGGCAGGCCGAGGAGAAGGGGTGGCAGGTCCGCCGCGGCGAGCGCGGCAGCCGCGTCTTCTTCTTCCGCAAGCTGACCCTGCGGGACGGCGGGGCCGCACCCGACGCCGGAGGGGAGGGCGAGGGCACCCGCACCGTGCCGTTGCTTCGTGCGTACACGGTGTTCCACGCCAGCCAGGTAGACGGCATCCCGACCTTCGAGGCCCCGTCCGTCGAGGAGGCCTCCTGGCGCACGCCCGAGGCGGCCGAGACGATCATGCGCAACAGCGGCGTGGCGTTCCGGGAAGGAGGCGATCGCGCCTACTACTGCCCGGCGACGGACCATATCCAGATGCCGCCGCGCGCGGCCTTCGCCACGCCGGAGGGCTACTGCGCCACCGGCCTGCACGAGCTGGCTCACGCGTCCGGCGCGAAGCACCGCCTCGACCGTGACCTGACGGGTCGCTTCGGCAGCCATGCCTATGCCCAGGAGGAGCTGCGCGCCGAGCTGACCTCCTGCTTCGTCGGCGCTGAGCTGGGCCTGCCCTGCGACATCCCGAACCACGCCAGCTACGTCTCATCCTGGCTCAGGACGCTTCGGCAGGACAAGCGCGAGATCTTCCGCGCCGCCGCCGAGGCCCAGCGCATGGCCGACTACCTGCTCGGCTTCCACCCGGGGCATGCCCGGCGCGCCGCCGAGGAAGCCCAGCGCGACGAGACCGCGGAGGCGGCATGAGCGCCGCCCTGCTGCCGGGCGCGGCGGCGCTGGTCCCGGAGTTGCGCTCCTACGACCACGTCCTCCTGTTCAGCTCGGGGGGCAAGGACGCCACGGCCTGCCTGGTCGAACTGCTGGAGCGCGGCGTGCCGCCCGCGCGCATCGAGATACACCACCACGAGGTGGATGGCCGCGGCGAGGCCTTCATGGACTGGCCCGTGACCGGCGCCTACGTCGCGGCGCAGGCGGCGGCGTTCGGCCTGCCGCTCTACCGCTCCTGGCGCGAGGGCGGCTTCGAGCGGGAGATGCTGCGCCAGGATGCACCGACGGCGCCGATCCTGTTCGAGACGCCTCATGGCCTCATGAGGACAGGAGGCACCGGGCCGCGTAACACCCGGCTGCTGTTCCCTCAGACCTCGGCCGACCTGTCGGTGCGCTGGTGCTCGGCCGCCCTCAAGATCGGGGTCGGCGCCGCCGCCATCGCCGGGCAGGATCGCTTCCTCAGGCGCCGCACCCTGGTCGTCACCGGGGAGCGGGCGCAGGAGAGCCCGGCCCGGGCGCGGTATGCCCGCTTCGAGCCGCACCGTACCGACACGCGTGGCGGCGCGCGGCGCGCCCGCCACGTCGACCACTGGCGTCCGGTCCATGGCTGGGACGAGGTGCGGGTCTGGGATGCCCTGCGGCGTCACGGCGTGCGGCCGCACCCGGCCTACGAGCTGGGCTGGTCGCGGCTGTCTTGCATGGCCTGCATCTTCGGGTCGGCGTCGCAGTGGGCGACGATCCGCCTGATCGCGCCGGTCCTGTTCGAGCGCATCGCGGCCTACGAGGAGCAGTTCGGCCGCACCATCCATCGTGCCCGCTCCGTCCGCGCGTTGGCCGATCTCGGCCGCCCCTATCCGGCCGTCCTCGCCCGGCCCGATCTCGTCTCGCTCGCCCTGGGCGCGGTCTGGGACCGGCCGATCCTCGGGCCGCCCGCCGACTGGACGCATCCGGCCGGCGCCTTCGGCGAGGCCGCCAGCCCGACCTGACCCTTGCGCGGAGGGCCGCACCCGGCGGCGCCCGATGCTCCCATCCCGACCGAGCACAAAGGAGGCCCCCATGGGCTGGCTCGTTTCCGATCGCCCGCTCGTCCGCGAGACGCCGGCGCAGCACCTGACGCGCGACTACACGACCGACGACGAGCACGGCCGCACCGAGGTCCTGGCCGCCTCGCAGGTCGGCCGCGCGGTCTATATGGCGGTGCGCCGGACCGAGAGGGCCGGCCCCCGTGCCGGCCGGCCCTACACCTTCGCCGCCGTGATCCTGGTGTTCAACAACGCCCGGGACGGCTTCGGCCGCAAGGACATGGACGAGACCGCCGGCCCCTGCGAGGTGGACTGCCCGCCCCGCATCATGGCGCTGCTCTCGCCGGTCGCGGCGTTGCCGTCCTCCGGCTACGCGGCCGACTGGCGCGCCCGCGTGGAGGCCGCGCGGGGGGAGCGGCGCAAGGTGGCCGCCAGCAGGAAGCATCTGCTCCCGGGTCAGCGGGTGCAGATCACCGAGGCCCTGAGCTTCTGCAAGGGCACCGTGGTCGCCACCGAGTTTGAGGTGGTGCCGACGCCCCTCGGGCGGCGGGGCCCGATCTTCCGGCCGGTCGGGCACGCTTTCCTGTGCCGCCTGCCCCCGCGCCTCCTGACCGTGGCCATGACGGTCCCGGCCCCGGCGGCGACGTGATCCCCGGGGAGGATGCACCGGACCCCGTGCCGGGACCGGAGCCGCATCCCCTCGACAGTTGCGAGGACCGCTGCCGCCTGCGGCTGACGCTGCGCGACGGCCGCGTGATCGAAGGCCTGCACAATGCCGTCGCGGGGCGGCATTTCCTGCACCGCACCGGCCCCGGCCTGCCGCTGGTCGGCGCGGTCGAGGGACCGATCGAGGCCGGCGACATCCGCGCCATCGAGGTGGTGACGACGCGCGCCGCGCTCCTCGAGCAGGGGCGCGAGCTGCTGCAGGGACCCCGCGTGCCCGGCCGGGAGCCGGTCACGCGCGACGACTTCGAGCATCGCCTGCAGACCCTCGCGCGGGCCGTCGCCGCGGTGCCGGAGGCGGACTGGGAGTTGCAGATCCGTCTCAAGCGGCAATTCGAGGCCTGCGCCGAGCGGATCGCGCTCGGCCCGGGCAAGCAGGCCTGGATGCTGGCCGAGGCGCGATGGGCCAGGAAATCCAATGCGTCCCCCACCATGGCGGATCTGTGGATCGAGCCCGTGGCCAGCCGATCCTGCTTCGCGCGTCCGCGCCCGCAGGATTTCGACCCAGACCCGGCGATCCGCCGGCGCCGGGTGCCGCCTCCCCCCGAGGTGCGGGCCGACCCGTTCTCGGTCCCGAACATGCTGGCCGCGCTGCTCGGGCGGGATCTCAAGGCCCGGATCACCCGCTCGGGCGATCCACCTCACGCCGCCGCGCACATCCAGGTGGACATGCCCGTGAAGGGCCGGGCGCGCTTCGTGCTGATCGGGGAGCCCAGCCAGGGCACGACCGGCTGGCGGGCGGTCTGGGACGGCAACGACAGCAAGCCCGGCCTCCGGCGGCGGCGGCTGTCCGAGGCGACCGAGGCCTACCGCCGGATGCTCGCGGCCATGCGGGAAGGGTGCCGCTCCGTCCAGCCGGACCTGTTCGGCTGAACCATACCCTCCTGTGCTCAGGGGCGCCTGTCCTCATGAACCCATGAGCGAATGAGGAAAGGAGGGGAGACAGGGCAGGACGAGGAGATGGGCGCTGCCACCGCGCTCCGGGGCGCGGCAAGGGTGCGTCGGCTACCGCCTCCCGCCGCTGCGCGGCGCCCTTGCCCCGCCCCGGACCGGGCGGCCGGCTCGGAAGTGTCTTGAGAGACAGGATACGAGGAGAGCAGGGCATGGGGCAGCGATACAGAGTCTGGCTGGAAGGGCTGGACGAGCGCAGCCGGGCGGTGGTGCGCCTCGGCGGTGCCTGGTCCCAGCGCCACTGGGCCAACACCCGCTTCTTCGACGTTCCTGGCCAGGTGATGCGGGATCTGGTTGCGGGAGGCTACGCCGAGAGCCGCAAGCCATCACCGGGTTGCCCCACCGAGTACCGTGGACTGCCGCCGGCGGTGTTCGCGGCGCGGCCGATCAAGCGGACCAGCCCCGCCTTCGGCACCTGATCCGCTGACGGGCGCCTGAGCGCCCGGACCGCGAAGCCCCCACCACCCCCACCACGCAGAACGATGCCGCGCCAACCCGGTCGCCCCCTTGGGCCACCGGGCGCTCGCGCGTGCGCGCATGGAGCCGATCCCATGGCCAAGGCCGCCCCGTCCTCCCAGCTCAGCCTGTTCGACACCACCGCCCTGACCTTGCCCTTCTCGCTGTTCGGCGATGGAGGCGGCGGCCTGCTGCCTTCGGTGGGGGGCGAGGACGACGAGGAGGAGGGCGCGCCGGCGCCGCTCGCGCCCGCGATCCCCCGCGTGGTGGCCCGGGACTTCCGCCTCGCCGGCGAGCGCGGCCTCGCGGCCGGCTGGAAGGCCCGCGCGGCCGACAACCTCGCAGCCATCCGCCTGATGCAGCGGATCGAGGGTGAGACCCGGCCGGCCACGACCGAGGAGCAGGCGATCCTGGCGCGCTTCGTCGGCTACGGCGCCAGCGACCTGGCCAACGCCCTGTTCCGCCGCCCCGGTGAGGCCTGGCGCGACGGCTGGGCCGAGCAGGGTGACGGGCTGGAGCAGGCGGTGTCGGCCAGCGAGCACGCCTCTCTCAGCCGCTGCACGCAATATGCCCACTTCACCCCGGAATACATCGTGCGGGCGGTCTGGGCCGGCCTGCGCCGCATGGGCTTCCGGCGCGGTGCCATCCTGGAGCCGGGCTGCGGCACCGGCCAGTTCCTGGCCCTGCGGCCGGAGGCGATCGAGGACTGCTCGGCCGTCACCGGCATCGAGATGGACCCGGTGACCGCCCGCATCGCCGCGCTGCTCTACCCCAAGGCCTGGATCCGCAACGAGGATTTCTGCCGCGCGAAGCTGGTCGAGAATTACGACCTCGCCATCGGCAATCCGCCCTTCTCCGACCGCACCGTGCGCGCCGAAGACCCGGCTGGCCGGCTCGGCCTCAAGCTGCACGACTACTTCATCGCCCGCGCCGTGGAGCGCCTGCGGCCCGGCGGGCTGGCCGCCTTCGTCACCAGCCACGGCACGCTGGACAAGGTGGACCCGAAGGCGCGCGAGCACATCGCCGGCATGGCCGACCTGGTGGGCGCCATCCGCCTACCGGCGGGCTCCTTCGCGGCGGCGGCCGGCACCGACGTGGTGGTGGACATCCTCTTCCTGCAGCGCCGCGAGCGCGGCGCCGCCCCGAACGGGGTGGAGTGGGCGCATCTCGCCGAGGTGGTCCCGGCAACCGACGGCGAGGCCGCCATCCACGCCAATGCCTGCTTCGCGGCGCACCCGGAGATGGTGCTCGGCCGCCATGGCTGGACCAGCGGGCCGTTCGGCCTCGCCTATGACTGCGCCCGCGACGGCCGCGACCTCGACGCCGCCCTGGCCGAGGCCATCGCCCGGCTGCCCGAAGGCATCCACCAGCCCCCGGCGACGGCCACGGCGCCCGTGCGGACCGCGAAGCCAAGTCTGCTGGTCGGCACCGCCGCCGAGGGCGCCACGATCAAGGAAGGCTCCTACCTGCTCGGCCAGGGCGGGACGCTGCTGCAGGTGGTGGACGGCCGCGCCGAGGAGGTGGCGGTGAAGTCCGGCAAGGGCACGGTCGGCCTCTTTGCCAAGCACGCCCGCATCATCCGCGGCCTGATCCCGGTCCGCGACGCCGTGCGCGAGGTGATCCGCGCCCAGGAGGCGGACGAGCCGTTCGGCGCCGCCCAGGTGCGGCTGCGCGCCGCCTATGGCAGCTTCGTGCGCGCCTTCGGACCGATCAACCTCACCACCGTCTCGACCAGCACCGACGAGGCGACGGGGGAGGTGCGCGAGAGCGTGCGCCGGCCCAACCTGCAGCCCTTCCTCGATGATCCCGACAGCTGGCTGGTCTCCTCCATCGAGGAGTACGACCTGGAGACGGGCACCGCGAGCCGGGGCCCGATCTTCACCGACCGGGTGATCCACGCCCCGGCCGAGCCGGTCATCGTCTCGGCCGCCGACGCCCTGGCGGTGACGCTGGCCGAGCGCGGGACCGTGGATCTCGACCACATCGCCGAGCTGCTCGGGCGCGACCGGGCGACGGTGCTGGCCGAGCTGGGCGAGACCGTGTTCCTCGATCCGGGCCTGACCACCGAGGGCTTCGAAGCCTGGCAGACCGCCGACGAGTACCTGTCGGGTCACGTCCGCCGCAAGCTCGCCGCCGCCAGGGCCGCCGCCGTGCTGGACGGGCGCTACGCCCGCAACGTGGCGGCGCTGGAGCGGGTGCAGCCGGAGGACCTGCGGCCCTCCGACATCACTGCCCGGCTCGGCGCCCCGTGGATCCCGGCCAGCGACGTCGCCGCCTTCATTCAGGAGGTGATGGGGGTCCGGACCGTGGTGCGGCACACCGTGGAGGTGGCGCACTGGAGCATCGAGGTCCACCGCTTCGCGGGCGAGGCGTCCGCCACCTCGGAATGGGGCACGCACCGCCGCCATGCCGGCGAGCTGCTGGACGATGCCCTGAACGCCGCCATCCCGCAGATCTGGGACGTCTGGCGCGACGCGGACGGCGAGCACCGCCAGCTCAACGCCCAGGAGACTGAGGCGGCCAAGGACAAGCTGGCGAAGATCAAGGGGGCCTTCGAGCGCTGGGTCTGGACCGACGGCGACCGCGCCGAACGGCTGGTACGCGTCTACAACGATGCCTTCAACAGCCTGGTGCCGCGTCACTTCTCCGGCGAGCACCTGCAGCTGCCCGGGGCTTCCACGGCGATCCAGCTGCGCGCCCACCAGAAGCGCGTGGTCTGGCGCATCATCGCCTCCGGCCAGACCTACATCGCCCACGCCGTGGGCGCCGGCAAGACCTTCACCATCGCTGCCGCCATCATGGAGCAGAAGCGCCTCGGCCTGATCTCCAAAGCCATGCTGACCGTGCCCGGCCACTGCCTGGCCCAGGCCTCACGCGAGTTCCTGCAGCTCTACCCGGGTGCCCGCATCCTGGTGGCCGACGAGACCAACTTCAGCAAGGACAGGCGCGGCCGCTTCCTGGCCCGGGCGGCGACCGCCAACTGGGACTGCATCATCATCACCCATTCGGCGTTCAAGTTCATCGCCTCGCCGGCGGAGTTCGAGCGCGGCCTGGTGCAGGCACAGCTCGACGCCTACTCGGCCCTGTTGAGCCGGCTCGACGGTGAGGACCGCATCGCCCGCAAGCGCATCGAGCGCATGAAGGAGGGCATGCAGGAGAAGCTGGAAGGCCTGTCCAGCACCAAGGACGACATGCTGACCATCGCCGAGATGGGCGTGGACCAGCTGATCGCCGACGAGGCGCAGGAGTTCCGCAAGCTGTCCTTCGCCACCAACATGGGCGGCCTCAAGGGCATCGCCCCGGACGGCTCGCAGCGGGCCTGGGACCTGTTCGTGAAGTCGCGCTTCGTGGCGACCGTCAATCCTGGCCGGGCGCTGGTGCTGGCCTCGGGCACGCCCATCACCAACACCCTGGGCGAGATGTTCACCCTGCAGCGCTTCATGCAGCCGGAGATGCTGGAGGAGCGTGGCATCCAGGAGTTCGACGCCTGGGCGTCCAATTTCGGCGATACCCGCACCGAGCTGGAACTGCAGCCCTCCGGCCTCTACAAGCCGGTGACGCGCTTCTCCGAGTTCGTCAACGTGGCCGACCTGATCGCCATGTTCCGCTCCGTCGCGGACGTGGTGCTGAAGGACGACCTGCGGCAGTACCTGCGGCTGCCCGCGATCACGGGCGGCAAGCGCCAGATCGTCACCGCCCCCGCCAGCCCGGCCTTCAAGGCCTACCAACGCCACCTGGCCGAGCGCATCAAGGCGATCGAGGCGCGAAAGGGTAAGCCCGAGAAGGGCCAGGACATCCTGCTCTCCGTCATTACCGACGGCCGGCACGCCGCGATCGACCTGCGCTTCGTGGTGCCCGAGCAGGACAACGAGCCGCAGAACAAGCTCAACCTGCTGATCGGGAACGCCTTCCGCATCTGGCAGGAGACCCGGGACCGGCGCTACCGCAGGCCGGACGGCACGCCGCACCCGGTGCCGGGCGCCGCGCAGATGATCTTCTCGGACCTGGGCACCGAGGGGGCGCTCGCCACGCGGGGCTTCTCGGCCTATCGCTGGATCCGCGAGCGCCTGATCGCCCTCGGCGTGCCGGCCGAGCGCATTGCCTTCATGCAGGACTACAAGAAGGCGGAAGCCAAGCAGTCGCTGTTCAACGCCCTGAACAACGGCCAGATGGACTTCGTGCTGGGCTCCTCGGCCACCATGGGGACCGGCGTGAACGCCCAGCGCCGGCTCGCCGCTCTGCACCACCTCGACGTGCCCTGGCTACCGTCCGAGATCGAGCAGCGCGAGGGCCGCATCGAGCGGCAGGGCAACCAGAACGAGGAGATCGGTCTCTACGCCTACGCCACCCTGGGCTCCATGGATGCCCAGATGTGGCAGAACAACGAGCGCAAGGCGCGCTTCATCGCGGCGGCGCTGGGCGGGGACCGCTCGATCCGCCGGCTGGAGGACCTCGGCAGCCAGGCCAACCAGTTCGCCATGGCCAAGGCCATCGCCTCGGGCGACCCCCGGCTGATGCAGAAGGCCGGACTGGAGGCCGAGCTTGCCCGGCTGGAACGACAGCACGCCGCGCACTTCGACGATCAGCACGCCGTCCGGCGGCGCATCGCGGAGGCCCGCTCGGCCATCGGCCGGGCCACCCAGGCGATCGCCGACACCGAGGCCGACCTGGCGCGGCGGGTCTCCACCCGGGGTGAGGCCTTCCGCATGGAGGTGGAGGACAGGACCTTCGCGGAGCGCAAGCCGGCTGGCGCCGCGCTGCTGAAGGTCATCCGCACCGTGCAGTTCGAAGGCCGCAAGGGCGATTGGGACCTCGGGACCATCGGCGGCTTCCCGCTGAAGCTGGAGGCACGTCGCTACCAGCAGGGCGCCAAGCTGGAGCTGCACCTCCTGCTCACCCGCACCGGCGGGGAGCAGGAAATCCAGATCGAGGACGACCTCACCGCCATGGGCCTGGTGTCACGCCTGGAGTACGACCTCGGACGCTTCGAGGCAGAGCTGGCCGAGCACCGGCGCCGTCTGGCCGAGGCCCAGCGGCAGCTGCCAGCCTACGAGTCGCGGCTGGCGACAGGGTTCGAGTTCGCGGACGAGCTGGAGGCCAAGCGGGCCGAGATGAAGCGGCTGGAGGAGGACCTGGCCCGCAGCGGGCAGGAGGAAGCCGCGCTGGCAGCCTGAGCAGGGGAAAAATTAGAAGGGAGAGCAGAGCGGTCTGCACCCGGCCGCGCCCCGTCACCGCTGCGCTCCACGGCAGCCTGCGCAGCCCGGCCCCGCTCGGCCGCACCCCGCTGCGCGGGCCGCGTCCCGCGCCGGGGCAGGGCCGCTCGCCCGCCGTGGTGCCGGGGCCCGGCCGGGCGCCGTCGGGGAGGGGTCAGCCCAGGGATGGGGCGGACAGAACCCTAGCCGAGCGAGCCCGACGACCATGAAGCTGATCGAGACCGACCCCAAGAAGCTGCGCGACAACCCGGCCAATCCCCGCCGCACCACGACCGCGCCGGATGCCGATGCGGTGCTGCTGGCCAACATCCAGGCGGTCGGCATCCTGCAGCCGCCGACCGCGCGCGAGGTCGAGGGCAAGCTCGTGCTGATCGCCGGGCATCGCCGCCGCGACGCTGCCATCAAGGCCGGGCTCCGGAGCATCCACGTCCTGGTGCGCGAGGACGGCGACGAGGCCGGCGCCGACCAGGTGCGGGCGCTGGCCGAGAACATGGTCCGTGCGGGCATGAACCCGGTCGACCAGTGGCGCGCCATCGAGGCCCTGGTCAGCGAGGACTGGACCGAGGAGGCCATCGCCGGCGCCCTGAACCTCACCGTCCGGCGCGTCCGGATGCTGCGGCACATGAGCCACATCCTGCCCGCCATGCTGACGCAGATGGCCCGCGGCGACATGCCGAGCGAGCAGCAGCTGCGCACCATCGGCCTCGCCACGGCCGAGGAGCAGGCGTCGGTCTGGAAGTCGAACAAGCCCAGGCGGAACGAGCGCGCCAACTGGCACATGATCGCCCATGGCCTCGACAGGCGCCGGATCCCCTTCACCCTGGCGAAGTTCGGGCCCGCCGAGGCCGAGGCCTTCGGCATCGTCTGGCAGGACGACCTGTTCGCGCCCGGCGACACCGATCCCCGCTACACCACCCAGACCGATGCCTTCGTCCAGGCGCAACAGGCCTGGCTGGAGAACAACCTCCCCGAGGGCGGCGTGCTGCTCGGTCTCGACGAGTACGACCGGCCGGTGCTGCCGAAGGGCGCGCAGTCCCTCTACTACCGCCTGCCCGGCCCTGACGACACGGTGGGCTACTACGTCGACCGCCGCACCTTCGGGGTGGAGACCTCGCTCTTCCGGATGCCCGTGCGGGCCGAGCGCCGCGCCTCCGGCGATGCGACCGTCACCACGCTTCCGAAGACAACCCGCCCCGACCTCTCGCAGAAGGGCGAGGCCATGGTGGGCGACCTGCGGACCGAGGCACTGCACGCCGCCTTCGCGGAAGCGGAGATCCCCGACGACACGCTGATCGGCCTGCTCGTCCTGGCCCTGGCGGGACAGAACGTCAGCGTCCGCTCCGGCGCGAAGGGCGATGACCTGTATGCCGGGCATCGCTCGGAGCTGGCCGCCTCCATCACCGAGGGCGCCGTCATCACCAGCGACCCGGCCGCGCTGCGCGCCGCCGCCCGCGGCATGCTCCGCCAGGCGCTGTCCTGCCGGGTCGGCTACTCCTCCTCCGGCGCGGTCGCGCGCATCGCCGGCATCGCGGTCGACGCCGATGCCTGGCTACCGACCACGGCCACCGAGGAGTTCCTCGCCAACCTGAGCAAAGCGGCGATCGAGCGCACGGCGAGCGCCAACGGCATCGCACCGCGCAACACCGGCAAGGCCACCCGCGCGGCCATCGTGGCGGAGATGAAGGACCGCACCTTCCTGCACCCGCTGGTGCGCTTCGGGTTCACCGACGAGGAGCGCCGCAAGGCCGCGGCGGACCGGACGCGCGCCGCGGAGGTGGCCGCCTTCCGCAAGGGGGGCGGCCGTACCGAGGATGAGAGCATCGAGGGCGAGGAGATCACGGAGGAGGACGAGGACGCGGAGCCGTCGCAGCCGGACGAAGGTGAGGACGAGACGGAGACGGACGAGGTCGGCGCCCCGCCACCCCCAGGCCAGGGCAGCGCCCCCGTCGCGCACGTGCCCTGAGCCTCCTGGACCCGGCCATCCGGCCGGGTCCCTCCCCGCCAACGTTACCCACGAGGCAAGCCCCATGGCCTTCATCGACGTCGCCGCGCGCGGCTCGGCCAGCGAGCCGTTCCAGCTCGCCGGCAGGAACCCGATCCTGCACACACCAGGGGTCCAGGAGACCCATGATCGCCTGTTCGAGTACGCCGGCGGTCACCTCGGCTTCTACGGCTTCCTGCGGGTCGCCAACTTCCGCATCGCCAAACGGCTCATGATCGGTCTGATGGACCTGCCCGACCGGCTCTGGCGCGATGCCTATGAGGACGGTGCCCACCCCAGCGAGGAAGCCGACGAGGCGATCCAGGAGGCCGGCACCGAGATAGGCCTCGATGATCTCTGAGGTACAAAGATCGGGAAAGCGGGAAAGCGGGAAAGCAGGAAATCGGGAAACCGGTGCCGCGCCCGGTCGCCGGCCGCAAGGGTTCGTCGGCTGGCGCCTCCCTCGCTCCGCTCGCCCTTGCCCCCGCCGGGCCGGTCCCGGCCGGGTGCAGGGGTCAAGGAGACAACAGCATGCCCGACAGCCCGGACGCGATCGACACCCTCTGGAAGCGTTGCGGATCCATGAGCACCGACCTGGAAGAAGGGTTGTGGACGATGTTCCCGCGCGACTGGGAGAACCTGTCCCAGGAACTCGACGAAGCTCTGGGGGAAATGGAAATCCTGTCCCCGAACCGTCGCCAGCAGTTCGAGACCGCCTTCGGGCGCTGATCGACGGGCCGGCTGCGTAAGCGCCGGCCCATCGCCTTTGGGCTGCGAACGCCGCCCGCCGCCGGGCATGGCCAGCAGGCCGTCGTCCGGATTCCACGAAACACCGATTTCCCGAAAAACCGATTTCCGGATAGCCTGATAGGCGTCCGAGGAGGCCATCCCATGACCCCTCTCCTTTCCCCGGCCATGCAGCTTTGCCTGCGCTCGGCCGCCGAGGATCTGCGCCTGTCCCTCGACGGATGGGTCGAGGTGCCGGCGGTCGGGGACGACACCCGCCGCTTCGGGCATCGCGACAACGAGGCGCTCCTCGTCACCGTCCGCTGTGCCGGGAGCCAGTGGGAGTGGTCGGCGGGCAGCGCCCTGGCCCCCGGAGCGCAGCAGCCCTGGTGCCGCGTCCACGATCATGCGGTCGAGGTCTGCGGCAACGAGCGCACCGCGCTCCTCTCCGCCCTCCATCTGGCGGGGGACGACATGCAGGAGGCCGCCGGCTGCGCCACGGCGACCCTGCACGCCCGCCTGGAGACCATCACCCGCCACCGCGGCCTGGACCTGTTCGTGACGCCGGCCGAGCCGGGCGGCGGCGCCGCGCCCGATCCCGTCACGCCTCGCGCCATCGTCTGGGCGATCACCGCCCGCGACCGGCTGGGAGAGGAGACCGTCGCCGAGGTCCGGGCCGGCGGCGAGCACGAGGCGCGGATGGCCTACCTGCGGAGCGCACCAGAAGCGGAGGTCCTGCTGATCGAGCCGAGGCTGGCCGCCGTTCCCCCGGCCAGCCCCGAGATGCGGGCCGCCCTGCGGCGCTGGCTGGTGAGCGAGGCCCCCGGCACGGCGGCCCTGCTCAGCGTCTGACGCGCCCCCCCCCCCTTCCTCCTTCCCAGCACGACCGCACGGCAGGGCCCTGGCCCTGCCGTTCGTGTTTCCGGAGACCCGCGACCATGCTCGACACGAGCGGCCACGCCACCATCCTGCACGCCCACCTCTTCGCCGGCCTCGGCGGCGGGGCGCGGGGGTTCAACCGGGCCACCTCCCGGGTCGGCAACCTCACCGCGAGCTTCCGCTGCCTCGGCGGCATCGACGTGGACGCCGCCGCGATCCGCGACTTCGGCCGCCTCGCCGGCGTGCCCGGCACCTGCATGGACCTGTTCGACCGCGAGCAGTACCGCGACTTCCACGGCCAGGAGCCGCCCGCCGGCTGGCGCGAGGCCACCGTGGACGACGTGCGCGCGGCCTTCGGCCACGAGCGCCCGCATGTCCTGTTCACCTCGCCCCCCTGCAAGGGCTTCTCCGGCCTGCTCAGCGAGACCAAGAGCCGGACCCGGAAGTACCAGGCCCTGAACCGCCTGACGCTGCGCGGCATCTGGCTGGCGCTGGAGGCCTACCGGGACGATCCGGTGGAGCTGATCCTGCTGGAGAACGTGCCCCGCATCGCCTCGCGCGGCCGGCCGCTCCTGGACCAGATCACCGGCCTGCTGCGGGCCTACGGCTACGCCGTGGCCGAGACGACGCATGACTGCGGGGAGCTGGGCGGGCTGGCGCAGTCGCGCCGCCGCTTCCTGCTGGTCGCCCGCCACGCCGCCAAGGTGAAGCCCTTCCTCTACGAGCCGCCGAAGCGCTCGCTGCACGGCGTCGGCGACGTCCTCTCCCGCATGCCCCTGCCCGGCGACCCGGCGGCGGGGCCGATGCACCGGGTGCCGATGCTCCACTGGGCGACCTGGGTCCGGCTCGCCTTCGTCGAGGCCGGGTCCGACTGGCGCTCGCTGGGCCGGCTCGCGGTCGAGGACGGGCTGCTGCGCGACTATGCCCTTGCCCCCTGTGGCGAGTGGCGCGGCGGCGTGCTGGGCGTCAACCGCTGGGAGGAACCGGCCGGCACCGTGGCGGGCCGGTCCGGCCCCTCGAACGGCGCCTACAGCGTCGCCGATCCGCGCCGCGCCGACGGGGTGGCCGCCTTCGGCCAGTACGGCGTCAAGCGGTTCGACCAGCCCTCCCAGGTCGTGATCGGCAAGGCCGCGGTCGGCGCCGGTGGCTTTGCCGTGGCGGATCCGCGCCACACTGGCCCGGCGAAGCACTCCAACGAGTTCCGCATCGTGCCCTGGGACGGCGCCGGCCGGGCCGTGACGGGGGCCCACGGCACCGGGCAGTGCGTGGCCGATCCGCGGGGCGAGGTCCGCCGTTCCGGCGCCCTCGGTGTCGTGCCCTGGGACGCCACCGCCGGCACCGTGGCCGGCGAGAGCCTGCCCTCCAACGGCACCTTCGCGGTGGCCGACCCCCGGCCGCGTCTGGAGCGCGAGAAGGGCGACGACTACTACGGCGCCGGCCACTACGGCGTGGTGCCGTGGCAGGCTTCCACCGGCGCCGTCAGCGCGGCGGCGGGCTACGACAACGGCCGCTGGAGCGTCGCCGACCCTCGCCCGGCACTGCCGGAGGCCTCGGAGCGGGTGGTGGCCCGTATCCGTGCCCTGGACGGGACCTGGCACCGGCCCTTCACCACCGCCGAGCTGTGTGCCCTGCAATCCCTGATCGACCCGGAGGAGCAGGCCGAGCTGGACGGGCTGAGCGATGCCGACTGGCGCGAGCGCATCGGCAACGCAGTGCCGCCCGATGCCGCCCAGGCCATCGCCGAGACGATGGGCCGGACGCTGCTGCTCGCCTGGTCAGGAGAGGGCTTCATGCTCTCGGCCCTCCCGATCTGGGTGCGGCCGGTGGCCGTCGCGCTCTCGGTGCGCCAGCCGCAGGACCCGGCGTGAAGCAGAACCCGGCCGCCGGTCACTCATCCGCCGCGCCGCGAATGCGGCCGAGGTCGAGCACGCCCTTCGCGCCCCAGCCCTTGGCACCGGCCGCGACCTCCGGCCGGAAGTGTTCGTAGAGCCGGAAGCCCACCCGGTTCAGCTCTTCGGGCGCCAGCGAGCCGGCCAGCGTCTCCATCGCCGCCCTGACGGCGCCGAGGTCCTCGCCGAACGCCTGCTCGACGTAGCCGGCCGCGGCGGCGGGCGACGCCGGCTTGTCGTGATCGAGCGCGCGCAGCGCGCCGCTCTCCTCCACGACGGGCACGTCGCGGCCCAGCAGATGCACGGCCCGTGGCCGCTGCCTCCGCTTTCCTTCCTGCCGGCGCGCGGCGTCGCGCAGGTCACCGCCCTCGTGCCCGTCCTCGGCGATGCCGATGGCCTTGGCCTTGGCGCGCGCGCTGGAGCCGGCGACGGCCCGCCCCAGCGTGATCGCGGTCTCGCGGTCGTGGCCGAGGTGTTCGGCAACCACCGCCGCCCAGAGCGTCAGCACGGGCGCCCGGTTCACCTTGATCGCCTTTCCGCCTGCCGCCGCCATCGCGCTGCCTCCGCCCACCGTGGCCTTCCAACGGTCCAGGCGATGACGGGATGCGTGCGGCGGTCCATGTCACCCGGGTCAGCCGCCGGGCCGGCGCCTCGCGAGATCCGGGGCAGGACACTCCCATGAAGATCGAGCTTCGCAACGTCGCCTACAGCGCGGCCCTGAGCGAGGAGACCAGCAACTTTCACGCCGATATCTGGATCGACGGGAAGAAGGAGGGGTACGCACAGAACCATGGGACCGGCGGCGCCACGACCGTGCAGCCCGACGCCCTGCGGCTGCGCCTCGACGAGTACGGAAGAACGCTGCCGCCGGTGGATATCGGCACGCTGACGGGCGACGCGCCGCGCATGATCGTCCAGGATGCCGAGTGGATCGTCGATGCGCTCCTGGCCAACTGGGTCGTGCGTCGTGACCTCAAGCGCATGCTGCGCAACCGCGCCGTCTACACCCGCGTCGATGTGCCCGGCATCTACCAGACCAGGGTGCTGACGCCGGAACGGCTGGCGGAGGTCCTCGGCTCGGCCGCGGTGAAGGAGAGGTGGAAGGTAAAGGCCTGGCTCAACACCATGCCCGAGGATGAGGCCGTCGCCACCTATCGTGAGGCCACCGGCTGATGCCGGTCGGCGGCGGATGAAACAGGGGAATCGCTCACGACCTCCAGGCTCGCCCTGTCCTGGCGCCATCGCACCGACCAGGCGCCCCCAGGGCCACCGGCGGAGCGCAGCAACGTGAGCTGCCAGCAAGGCCGCATACCTTGGACCGGTGTCGCCGCTTCCACATGCCACCGGCTGCGAGCGGGCGACGACGTCGTCCGCGCCGTACCGGGCAGCAGCAGCAGGCCGACGCCACCGCCGGCCTCGGCCGCGAGCTGCAGGCGCCGTGACGCCACCATGTCCGGCGCTGCGCCCTGCACCACGAGCAGGGCTCCGGCGACGGCGGGACACCGCAACGCTTCCTCGAAGGCCCAGAGCCCTTCTCTCGGCCGTTCGGCACGCACGAGGACGAGGCTGGCGGGATCCAGCCCGAATGCCGCGAGACCTGGTGGCCAGGCATCGGGGGAAGGGCTGATCAACAGCACCGTGCCCGCGGCGCGCGCCAGGACCAGCGCGCAGAAGCCGGCCGCCGCGCCAGGATCGGCGGCTATCACCTCGTGCAGCGCGGCACGGGCGAGTCCTCCGCCGGGGAGATGAGCGTCGATCGTGCCGCACAGCGCGATCCCGGCCGCCTCCGGCGCGCCGTTCCGTTCCATGCGCGCGACGCGGGCGCGCAGGGCGGCGAGGACGGCAGCGCGGTCGATGGGCTGTTCGATGGTCGCAGCCGAAGCATCGGTCATCGGCGACGCTATGAATGATGATCCGAACAAATCAAGAACGATTCTCTGGCGCTACCCACCCGAACGTAAGGGAGGCGGGCAGAGGGCACGCCGCGGCCCGGCGCCCGCCGCAAGGGGAGGGCGGCTGGCGCCGCCCGCGCGCAGGCGCGCGCCCTTGCCCCGGTTACCGAGACGCGCCCGTCGCGATGGGGTCGGAAGGCGGTGGAGCGAAGGGCGGATGCCCGGGACCCGTCCTCTCCGGCGTCAACCCGCCTCTGGAGGAGCCCGCCATGTGCGATGCCCGCGATGCCTGCGACGCCCCGCCTCTCGCCGATCGTCTCTGCATGGAGGCGCGGACGAGCAGCGCGCCCCATGAGGACTGCGCCGCGATGGATCGCCTCTCGTGCCTGCTGGTCCAGTGCGACGACATGGGCCTGGCCGGGACGGCGTTCGACGAGGCCATCGGGTTGGCGAACGGCTCGGCCGAACGGACGAGCTGTTCGATGCGCTCTGCAAGTAACGCCATGCCGGTCGCATCCTTCCTGACCCCGCCGCTGCGCGCGGCGGGGTTCACGGCGACGGCGTTTCACGACGCCGCCGCCAAGGCCACCTTCGGCAACCAGCTGCTGGCCTTCATCGCGGAGGACTTTCCGCGACGGCGCTTCACGCAGTCGTTCTACCGCGTGCTCTGCCAGCACTTCGGCATGATCGCGCACTACGACGTCCATGGTTTCTGGGCGGAATACTTCACCACCACGGCCGACAAGCTGCGCTTCCTGGAGGCGCTCGTCGCGCACCCGTGCTGGGGCGATCCCGCCTTCACCTTCTCCGATCTGGAGCGCGCCGTGATCCGGCGGCTGCGCGATGCCGGGCTGGTCGCCCGCTTCCGCGCCGCCCTCCTGCGCGAGACGGAGGCCGCGGAACGCGCCCTGCTCAACCGCCTGCAGGCCCGCTACCAGCCGCAAACGCCGCCGGTCCGCGTGCCGTCGCTGCCGGCCGTCGCGGACTGGGCCAGCGACCAGCCGTCGCTGCTCTGACGATGCCCGCCTTCCTGCTCGGGCTGCCGCATCTCGCGGACGGCCCGCTCCTCGCTGCCCAGCCACAGCCGCCTACCGATCCTGTCGAAGCACGGCTGGCTGCCGCGGCCGAGGAACTGCGGGTGCTGCACGAGCAGGGAGAGATGGAGTGGGCGGATCTGTACCCTCTCGTCGCCCTGCAATGGGCATTCCTCGACGAGGGCCCGGATCCGGAGGCGGCGGCCGAGGCCGCCTGATGGGAGAGAGGAGAGACGAGAAGGGGAGATGAGAGCGGGAGGGACGGGGGAGGGGAGGAGCGTCCGGGAGACGGGAAAGCCGGAACTGTATCGTCAATCCGCCCGTGCCGGTCGTCTCTCCTCGGGTTGCCGCGGTCTGAGCCACGTCGCCGGCCGGGCCTACCCCCGCTTTCCCCGCAGCCGGGGAAAGCGCCTGCGGTTCGGCCTTCTCGGTCAGGCGCCGGGGCCGCGCCGCGCGCGGGGCCTGGCCCCGCTTCGTCGCAACCCCGGCCCCCTCCCTCGCACGCCTCAGGGGTAGGCCCGCCCGCCGCCGCGTCTCTGGTCGACCGCACCCGAGGAGAGACGACCGGCACGGGCCGGAAGCCTCCTGGGGGAGAGAGATGAAGAGGGTACGACGATGGCTGGTTCGCTCAACAAGGTCACGCTGATCGGTCGCCTGGGCGCTGACCCCGAGACGCGCAGCTTCAGCAACGGCGGCCAGGTGGTCAGCCTGAGCATCGCCACCAGCGAGACCTGGAAGGACCAGTCCGGCGAGCGCCGCGAGCGCACCGAGTGGCACCGCGTCTCGATCTTCACCGAGGGCCTCGGCGATGTCGTGGCGCAGTATGCCCGCAAGGGCGCGCTGGTCCACATCGAGGGCAAGCTCGAAACCCGCAAGTGGCAGGACCGCGAGGGCCACGACCGCACCAGCACCGAGATCGTGCTGCGCCCCTTCAACGGCACCTTCACCTTCCTGGCCGACGCCCCCGCCTCGGGCGGCCGGGAGGAACGTGCCCGGACGGGGCGCACCGCCACCCAGGCGAAGGCGCCCGCCGGCGACATGGACGACGACGTCCCGTTCTGACCGGCCCGACCGGGCGCCCTTCGGGGCGCCCGGCAGCCTTCACCCGATCCCTTTCCTTCCTTCGCCGGGCGGCCTCGCGGTCGGACCGGCGCGCGAGGATTCCCGGCCATGCCGACCGCCCTGACGCGCCCGCCCGCGCTCACCACCATCGTCTTCGAGGACGTCCACGAGGAAGGCTTCGTCGGCAGCTACGGCCGCTGCCACCTCCTCACCGCCTGCCACCCCTACCGCTTCGTCTCGCGCGAGGCGGCCGGCCGCTTCGCGGCCGTGCGGCAGGAACGCGGCCATTGCGACGGCTTCCGCCTCCACACCCCGGGCTTCGCGCCCCCGAGGCCGCTGCCGACCTTCGACGAGAGCGAGATCCCCTTCTGATGCTGCGCCAGTACCGCGCCCCGCGCCGCCTCGGCGGCGACAACCCCCTCGGCGTCGGCACCGTCGCCCTCGGCGCCGTCTTCTACCTCCAGGACGATGGCCACTGGCGCGACCGCACCCGCGGCGGCGCCATCTGTCGTGCTCCCTGGATCGTCGAGGCCTTCCTCAACGGCTTCTACCACGCCGCCCGGCGTGATCCCGCCACCGGCCACTGGCTCAGCATCGCCGTCGCCAACCGCACCGACCTGGCCCTTGCCCGCTCGCTGCGCGACGGCCGGCGCGCCACCGTCGCCATCCGCACGCTGCAGCTGCACGACGACGAGGGGCTCGGCTGGCCCTGCAACCCACGGCCCCGACTGCCCGCGATCCTGGCGCGGCCGGCCTGACGGTCGGCGCGCGGCTATCGGTCCTTTTCCCCTTAGGAGAACCCCATGCCGACCACGCCCCACCACGGGCGGCCCGATCCGCCCGCCATCACCAGCTGCCTCGCCTCCGCTCGGCGCTGGCAGGCCGAGGCCGCCGCCCTGCGCGAGCACGCCCAGGCGACGCGCCTCTCCCCCACCCAGCGCGCTTCCCTGCTGCGCGGCGCCGTGGCCGCCGACCGCCAGGCGGAGTTCTGGCTCGCGGGCTGCCGACAGGATGCGGCCTCCCCGGGCTCCTGATACGGCGACCTGTCAGGCCGCCGATCGCGAGGAAGACTCAAGGCAAGTCCAATCCCTTCGAGGTATCCCGACTATGCGACGCCGCCGATCCTGCCGTCCCGCCGACGGACCGGCTGCGCCCAGGACAGGTCATCCACCTCCGGCGCCGACCCGGGCCGCCACGTCTCGCCGTGCCGCGCCAGCCGCACCACCGTCGCCGCCGCCGAGGCCTGCACCGACAACTCGTAGGCCTCCAGCAGCAGACGCGCCGCCTCCCCGCTCTGCTCGTCCGCCCGGCGCCGCAGCACCTCCAGCCCGCTGTCGCCACGATGCTGCGACAGCTCCACCACGCGCGCCTGCGCCGCCTCCGAGGCCGCCCACGCCTCGTCCGACACCAGCCGCGCCGCCTCCGCGCGGCTGGCGTAGTCCGACAGCAGATCCCGCAGCGCCGCCTCCCGGCGCGCCCCGCGCTCCGGCGGCACGTTCGCCTCCACATGCGCCGCCACCGCCGCCTCGGCCCGCTCCCGCAGGCCAGTCCCCGGCGCCTCCAGTTGGAAGGCCTCCGCTACCTGCAGCACCACCCGCACGTCCGGCACCGCCTCGTGCGCCTCGGCCTCCTTCGCCGGCAGCACCCGCAGCAACGGGAACCGAACCACCTTCGCCGTCTCCGTCATCGCCGCCTCCTCCGCGGATCCAGAACATAACAGGAATCTAGGCTCGCCTTTTCCATGACGCAAGGTAAATTGTTGATATAACTAGATATTATGGAGATTTCCGCGTGGAAGACCGTCCCGCCTACGTTCCCCTCTCGAGCATCCCCGCCACCGAGCCGGACCCGTCACGGATCGGCGTCGTCCGCAACGAGCCGGGGCAGCCCTTCGAGCATGTGTGGACGGTCCCTGGACGCAAGAGCATGCAGCGTAGTTCGGCAGACGGGCGAGTGCGGTCATGTGTCCGGCCTGTTTGATGCGGCACGGTGACCGCTGGCCCAGATGGGTTCCGCCGATCAGGCCCCAAACACTACTCCGGCATGTAACTGCCTGGCTCAAAGGCGGGGTTTCCTGATCGTCGGTTCGACCGATTGCCATCTCTATGCTGGTGCTCTTTTGCCCTTCCGGCGACGACGAACGATCAGGCGGGTTGCATTCGCCGGTAGGCCGTCTCGTTCGTCATCATGGCCCACACGATGCGGGCCATCTTGTTGGCCAGGGCAACGGCGGCGAGCTTGCGCGGCCGGCGCTCCAGCAATTTCAGTAGCCACGGATTGGCCGTCTTACGCTCGGGCTTCGTGTGGCTGATTACGGCCGTCGCCCCGAGCACAAGCAACTGCCGAAGCCGGTCGTTTCCAGCTCGGCTGATACCGCTCAGCCTCGTGCGGCCACCCGTCGATCGCTCCCTGGGCGTGAGGCCAAGCCATGCAGCGAAGTGACGGCCGCTATTGAACTGACCGGGATCGATCTTGGTAACCAGGGTCAATGCCGTGATCGGGCCAACCCCTGGTACTCCTGACAGCCGCTGGCTTGCCGAATTAGCCTTGTGGCGAACAGCCAAGCGCCGATCGATGGCAGCGATATGGGCGTCCATTTCCTCGACGCACTTCCCGAACTGGAGCAGCATCGTTTTGCCGGCTTGTGGCAGGTCACTATCGGCGATCTTCTGCAGTAGCGGGACGACGTTGCAGATACCCTTCGCAGCGATGATCCCCAGCTCCGCAGCATGCCCGCGAATGGCGCTCACCAGCTGGGAGCGCTGCCGCACCAGCAGATCGCGAGCGCTCAGATCCATGGCCTCGGCCTGCATCTCGGCCGACTTTACCGGCACGAAGCGCATGTCCGGCCGCGAGGCCGCCTCGGAAATTGCTGCGGCGTCGTTCCGGTCGTTCTTGCCACGCTTGACTAATCACGAGGTCTCCATAATGCGGAGGAACGCGGCCTGATCGGCGGATTTTCGCCGTTTTCGGATGGGCTTGCTTTGCATTATTTGGTGCCGAACCTCTGCGGGTCAATTGACCAACAGAGGACCCGCCAATGCTCGATAACCATCACGAACTTATTTCCGCACTCAATTCCTCGCTTCTCAGTCAGGGATACAGCCCGGTCGTGGTGAGGAATTACTGCACCTACGCATCTGGATTTCTCGATTATCTGGTACTGCGGGGCGTCCCGGTCGCAGACGTGATCGACGTGCAGGTAGAGCAATACCTGCGGCACGCGATCGTAAAGTTCGAAAAGGAGCGTGGTCGACGTCCCAGCGCACGCTGGTACAAGGTTCCGCGCTCCGGGATTCATGCGTTGTTGCGACTTGCTCACGGTCAATGGCCGCCAGCAATCGAGCCTATCTGCGCGGCCGATGTGGCCCGATTTGCAGTTTGCGACGAATACGAAATCTGGCTGCGTGAGGAACGCGGGTTGGCTCGCTCCAGCGTCGCAGCGCTGATGTGGGAAGCCCGGAACTTTCTTGCCTGGCAGATCGATTGCGGAAGCGGCGGCTTGGCGGGTCTGAGCATCGTTGACATAGACCGTTACATGGATCTGCGCGCGCCGAAACTGACGCGCGGCTCGCTGAAGTCTGTCGCGGAGCGGCTTCGCTCGCTGCTGCGATATCTCCACATCATGGGTTGCGTCACAACGGACCTATCAGGGCATGTGATTGCATCGTAAACTTAACCGTTGCGAGGCGAGCTGGGATGCAGGGTATCTGCGGCAGGTTATAGTCGAGCGATTTTTGCCCATTGGTCCATTGCAGCGGCGTGCAATTCGCGATGATGGCCGGAGGAGATGTCGTGACGGGGAATATGAAAGAGGTTTGCAATCGGATCGTGGATAGAGACGAAGCGCTGCAAATGTCGGGTCGATTTGAACCGCTTCATGATCCGCTCTCGTCGTCGGATCGGTTGATGGGAATTTTCCGCCCGATTGTTCAGGCCTTTGTGGGAACGATGCTCCACACCCGGCATGATCTCTCGCCTTGCCGCGTCATAGGATCGAAGCTTGTCGGTGATCATTACCCGTGGCGCCCGGCCCTGGCCCCTCAACAGCTTGCGCATCAGGCGCGTTGCCGCCTTGGCGTTGCGGCGACTTTGCACCAGAACATCGAGAACGAAACCATCCTGATTGACGGCGCGCCACAGCCAATGCTTTTTGCCACGGATCGAAATGACGACCTCGTCGAGATACCATTTGTCGCCGAACCGGCCGGACACCCGTCCGCGGATGTCGTTGGCGAAGGCGCGACCGAACTTCTCCGCCCATAGTCGGACCGTCTGATGTGAAACGATGATGCCACGGGCCGCCAGCATGTCCTCGACCATTCGCAAGCTCAGTGGGAAGCGGAAATAGAGCCACACAGCGTGGGCAATGATTTCGGCTGGAAAGCGATGGCGTCGGTAGAGGGGATCACGGTCTGTCATGCCCCAGCATCGCCCAACAAGCTCCAAATTCCGTTAAGTTTACGATGCCGTCGAAGGAGCTTCTGGAGGCCAAGAGCGAGATCCGTTGACCGCGGTCGCAGTTGCGGAGAACCGAGGAGGAGCAGGATCTACCAAAATACGATCACCGGGCTTTGGTTCTCGACCGAGTGATGCTTGCACCTCGCCCGGCGGATGCTCTTGATGGTCTCTTAAACCGTTGTTGTTTGCGGTCCGGATTTCTGTCTCATCTCGTGATAGCTTGTCGGCGACGGGGTTTCATCTCGCCGGAGATACTCGCTCTACGCCCTCTTTTTCCTTAACATCGTGGCGGAAGATCCTCACGATCTGCCGGCCGATATCCTCCGGGCTCATGCCGCCCTGGCGGTACCAGCTGCTGACATTGTTGAGCAATGTCAGCAGCAGCAGACGGTAGACGCCGCGGTCGAGCGCCGGGTCGAGCGGCAACCCCGGGATCAGCTCACGGAATATCGCTTCGAAGGCATCGCGCTTCGCCACCAGCCGCTCGCGTATTTCCGGCGGCGCGGAAGCGAAATCATTCATCAACGGCATGGTCAGAGAGTGCGGATCGAGCTGGATTTCCAGCATCGTGACGCAAGCCGCCTCGAGACGCTCCCACGGATCTGTCTTGCCCGCCATGGCCGTCGCTATCCGGTCCCCGGCCACCTGCAGCGCCATGTCGTGGATGCGAACGAACAAGGCTTCCTTGGACTTGATGTAGTGATAGAGCGAACCGCCCAGCAGGCCGACCTTCTCGCCGATATCGCGCACGGAGGTCGCCGCATAGCCCCTTTCGGCGAACAAGCCGGCGGCGGCCTCGAGGATTTCACAATGCCGCTCGCTCAACTCGCCGCCGACCATTGCGGCGGCAAGACTGTCACGCAGGGTAGAGACTCCACCTCCCGCGTCCTTCATTCTGGTTCTCGCTTCCCGTTTCACTTGTAGGCCGGCCGCGCGAAGCGCCGACCGACATCGTTTCACAAGCCTTACCTCACCGGCATCATGCCGGTAAAGATTCAGCTTGCCAATTGCAACAATCGTTTGATACAGGATTGACAGCGTCAAGAGGAGGAGACCGGGTGAGCGACAATCTGCGCGAATCGATGGATTTCGACATCGTCATCGTCGGTGCCGGACCCGCCGGGCTTGCCGCCGCGATCCGCCTCAAACAGCTCGCCGATGAAAAGGGCGCGGATCTCTCCGTGGTCGTCGTGGAGAAGGGCTCCGAGGTCGGCGCGCATATCCTCTCTGGCGCGGTCATCGATCCCTCCGGCCTCGACCGGCTTCTGCCCGAATGGCGAAAGGATCCGGAACGCCCGCTGAAGACCGAGGTTTCCGACGACCGTTTCTATTTTCTCGGGCCGGCCGGCCATATCCGCCTTCCGAATGCCTTCATGCCGCCGCTGATGAGCAATCATGGCAATTTCATCGGCTCGCTCGGCAATGTCGCCCGCTATCTGGCGGCGCATGCGGAAGCCCTTGGCGTGGAGATCTATCCGGGCTTCGCCGCGACCGAAGTGCTCTACGACGAAAACGGCGCGGTCGCCGGCATCGCCACCGGCGACATGGGCATCGATCGCGACGGCAAGGCCAAGGACGACCATACGCCGGGCATGGAATTGCGGGCGAAATACACCCTCTTCGCCGAGGGCGCGCGCGGCAGCCTGACCAAGCAGCTTCTGGCCCGCTTCGATCTGATGGAGGGCCGCTCGCCGCAGAAATTCGGCATCGGCATCAAGGAACTCTGGCAGATCGACCCGCAGAAGTTCCGCCCCGGCCTCGTCCAGCATTCCTTCGGCTGGCCGCTCGACCTGAAGACGGGCGGCGGCTCCTTCCTCTATCACTTCGAAGACAATCTCGTGACCGTCGGCTTCGTGCTGCATCTCGATTACAAGAACCCCACGCTCTCTCCCTTCGAGGAATTCCAGCGTTTCAAGACCCACCCCCTGATCCGCGAAACCTTCGAGGGCGGCAAACGCATCGCCTATGGCGCCCGCGCCCTGACCGAGGGCGGCTGGCAGTCGGTGCCCAGGCTCGCCTTTCCGGGCGGCGCGCTGGTCGGCTGCGCTGCCGGCTTCATGAACGTGCCGCGCATCAAGGGCAGCCACAACGCCATCCATTCCGGCATCCAGGCGGCGGAGGCGGCCTTCGCCGCGCTGAAATTCGGCCGTGCTGCCGATGCGCTGGACGACTACGAAAACGGCTGGCGCGCCTCCGTCATCGGCCGCGACCTGAAGCCGGTGCGCAACGTCAAGCCGCTCTGGTCCCGCTTCGGCACGGCCCTCGGCGTCGCGCTGGGCGGCATCGACATGTGGCTGCAGACGCTGACCGGCCTCTCGCCCTTCGGCACGCTCAGGCACAGGAAGGCCGATTTCGAAAGCCTGAAACCGATCTCGGAGGTCACCCCGATCCGTTATCCCAAGCCGGACGGCGTCCTGACCTTCGACCGGCTGTCCTCCGTGTTCCTGTCGAACACGAACCACGTCGAGGATCAGCCGGTTCATTTGCGGCTCGCCGATCCGTCGATCCCGATCGGCCGCAACCTGCCGCTCTATGGCGAGCCCGCCCGGCTCTACTGTCCGGCCGGCGTCTACGAGGTGGTCCACGACGACGCGGAAAACCACGCCGAACCGCGCTTCGTCATCAACGCGCAGAACTGCGTTCACTGCAAGACCTGCGACATCAAGGATCCCGCGCAGAACATTACCTGGGTCCCGCCCGAAGGCGGCGGCGGACCGAACTATCCGAACATGTGACGCCCCCGTCATGAAAAGGAAGATCTGAATGAGCACGGCCTATATCGTCGATTACCTCAGAAGCCCGTTCACACCCGCCTATCGCGGCGCCCTCGCCGGCACCCGGCCGGACGACCTCGTCGCCGGCGTCATCAAGGCGCTTGTCGACCGGTCCGGCGTCGATCCGGCGGAAATCGAGGATGTGAACCTCGGCTGCGCCTTCCCCGAGGGCGAGCAGGGCCTGAACATCGCCCGCTGCGCGGCGCTGATCGCCGGCCTGCCGCAATCGGTCGGCGGCTCCACCGTCAACCGCTGGTGCGGCTCTTCCATGCAGGCGATCCAGATGGCCGCCGGCGCGATTGCCATGGGCGCCGGCGACGTCTTCGTGGCGGGCGGGGTCGAGAACATGAGCCGCGTGCCGATGATGGGCTTCAACCCCATGCCCAATCCCGGCTGGAGCGACGTGCAGCGCCTCGCCTTCCTCAACATGGGCCTGACGGCGGAAAACCTCGCCGACCGCTATTCGCTCTCGCGCGAGGAGCAGGACGCCTATTCGCTGGAAAGCCAGAAGAAGGCGCTCGCCGCCCGCGCCGACGGCAGGCTTGCGGCCGAGATCGCGCCGGTCGGCGACGTGACCGCCGATGGCTGCCCGCGCGAGACCGACGCGGCGAAGCTCGCCGGCCTCAAGACCGCCTTCAAGGCCGGTGGCTCGGTCACCGCCGGCAATTCCTCGCCGTTGACCGACGGTGCCTCGGCGACGCTGATTTGCTCCGAGGCCTTCGTCAACAGGCACGGCCTCAAGCCGCTCGCCCGGATCGCCGGCTACGCGGTCGCGGGTTGCGCGCCCGAGATCATGGGCATCGGCCCGGTCGAGGCGACTCGCAAGGCGCTTTCTCGCGCCGGTATCAGGAACACGGATCTCGACGTCATCGAGATGAACGAGGCCTTCGCTTCGCAGGTTCTCGCCTGCTGCCGCGACCTCGACATCGATCCCAAAAGCCTCAACCGCGACGGCGGCGCGATCGCGCTCGGCCATCCGCTCGGCGCCACCGGCGCCCGCCTCGTCGGCAAGGCATCCACCCTGCTGAAACGTGATGGTGGCCGCTACGGCCTCGCCACCCAATGCATCGGCGGCGGTCAAGGCATCGCCATGGTCGTGGAGGCCGCGTGAGATGACGAAGATCACCAAGGCCGGCGTCATCGGCGCCGGTGTCATGGGTTCCGGCATCGCCGCCCATCTCGCCAATGCCGGCATCGAGGTCGTGCTGCTCGACATCGAAAAGAAATTCGCCGACGGCGGCGTCGCCCGCCAGCTGAAGGCGAACGGCTTCATGGACAAGAGCTTTGCCGGCCGCATCACCACCGGATCGACCGGCGACGATATGGGCCTGCTCGCCGACGCCGACTGGATCGTCGAGGCCGTCGCCGAACGGCTGGAGATCAAGCAGGCCCTCTACAAGGCGATCGACGCGGTGCGCAAACCCGGTTCGATCGTCTCCTCCAACACCTCGACCATCCCGCTCGCCGCGTTGACGGACGGCCTGCCGGAAAGCTTCGCCGCCGATTTCCTCATCACCCACTTCTTCAATCCGCCGCGCATCATGCGGCTTCTGGAACTTGTCTCCGGCCCGAAGACCCGGCCGGACGTGACCGCGAAAATCCATGACTTCGCCGATCGCGGCCTCGGCAAGACGGTCGTCGTCTGCAAGGACACGCCCGGCTTCATCGGCAACCGCATCGGCAATTACTGGATGGTCGTCGCCCAGAACGAGGCGATCGCCATGGGCCTCGACGTCGAGGAAGCCGATGCCATCATCGGCAAGCCTTTCGGCATTCCCTCGACCGGAATCTTCGGCCTGCTCGATCTCGTCGGCATCGACCTGATGCCGACCATCCTGCGCAGCCTGCAGAACGCCCTGCCGAAGACCGACGCGATCCACGACTATGACGCCGAGCCGGCGCTGATCGCGAAAATGATCGCGGAAAACCGTCTCGGCCGAAAGAGCGGCGCCGGTTTCGTCCGTCTTTCGGCCGACCGCAAGACCCGCGACATCACCGACCTTAAGACCGGCGACTACCGGCCGATGAGGAAGGTCGCCTCCGAAAGCCTGGATGCCGCGAAGGGCGATGCGCGCGCCTTGATGGAACATCCCGGCCCCGGCGGATGCTACGCCTCCGTCGTCATGGAAAAATCGCTGGCCTATGCCGCCGCCCTCGTTCCGGAAATCGCCGATCGCCCCGACGCGGTGGATGACGCCATGCGCACCGGCTATGGCTGGAAGCAGGGACCGTTCGAACTGATCGACCGCCTCGGCGCCGGCTGGCTGGTGGACCGGCTCGAGGCGCGCGGTCTCACTGTTCCCGCCTATCTGGCGCTCGCCGCCGCAAAGGGCGGATTCTACAGCGTCGTCGATGGCAGGCGGAGCTGCCTGTTGCCCGATGGCGCCGTTCGCCCGGTCATGCGCGGCGAGGGCGTCATCACCATCGCCGACGTGAAGCTTTCGAGCAAGCCGGTGGTCGACTATGGCTGCGCCGCGCTCTGGGATCTCGGCGACGGTGTCGCCTGCCTCGAGTTCCGCACCAAGATGAACACCTTCTCCGAAGCCCTGCTCGACGCGATCGATGCGGCGCTCGGTGAGGTCGGCAGGAGCTTCAAGGCACTGGTGATCGGTTCGGATTCGCCCGTCTACAGCGCCGGCGCGGATCTCCGGGTCTTCCTCGAAACCGTCGAGACCGGCGGTTCCGAAGCACTCGGCAAGTTCATCGACAAGGGGCACCGGACCTTCATGGCTGTCAAATACGCGCCCTTCCCGGTCGTCGGCGCTCCCTCCGGGCTCGCCTTCGGCGGCGGCTGCGAGATCCTGCTCCATTGCGACGCGATCCAGGCCCATGCCGAACTCTCGATCGGCCTCGTCGAAACCCGCATCGGCGTCGTGCCGGGCTGGGGCGGCTGCAAGGAAATGCTGGTCCGCCAATATGGGCTCGCCGGCGGCACCAAGGGACCGGTCGCGCCCGCGATCGCCACCTTCAACCTCATCGCCCCGGCTCAGGTCTCCGGCAGCGCCTTCGAGGCCCGCGGCCTCGGCTTCCTCAGGGCGACCGATGGTGTCACGATGAACCGTGACCGCCTTCTGGCCGACGCCAAAGAGAAAGCCCTGTCGCTGGTGGACGGCTACGTCGCGCCGGAACCGCCGCAATTACCGCTGTCCGGTCCGTCCGGCGCCTCGGCAATGCGCAACATCGTCGAGAGCGAAGCGCTCGCGGGCCGCGCCACCGCCCACGACAAGGTCGTCGGCGCGGCGCTGATCGATGTCTTGAGCGGCGGACCGAACGCCGACCCGTTGAAGCCGACGACCGAGGACGAGATCATCGCCCTCGAACGCCGGGCCTTCATTGCCCTCTTCGAGACGCCGGAAACCGTGGACCGGGTGAAGCACATGCTCACCACCGGCAAACCGCTGCGCAACTGATCGCCAAGGAAGAACAACGACATGGCATCCTACAATCCCCCGATCGACGACATCGCCTTCCTGCTGAACGACGTGCTGGATTTCGACGGCCAGATGCAGACGCTGCCGGGCTACGAGGAAGTGAGCGCCGAACTCGCCGTCTCTGTGCTCGAGGAAGGCGGCAAGTTTTGCGCCGGCGTGCTGGAACCCTTGAACCGCCCGGCCGACGAAGAAGGCTGCAAGCTCGAAAACGGCCTCGTCTCCACCCCGAAGGGCATCGCAGACGCCTACAAGGCCTTTGTCGAGGCCGGTTGGGCCGGGCTGTCCGGCGCGCCGGAATTCGGCGGCCAGGGCCTGCCGCGCGCAACCCAGATCCTGCTCGACGAGATGCTGTCTTCCGCCAATCTCTCCTTCGGCCTTTTCCCGGGCCTGACGCGCGGCGCCGTCGAGGCGATCGAGCATCACGCCAGCGACGAGTTGAAGGCGAAATACCTGCCGAAGATGATTTCCGGCGAATGGACCGGGGCCATGGCGCTGACGGAATCTTCCGCCGGCACCGATCTCGGTCTGCTCACGGCCCGCGCCGAGCCCGTCGGCGACGGCTCCTACAAGATCAAGGGCACCAAGATCTTCATCTCTTCCGGCGACCAGGATTTCGGCGGCAACATCATCCATCTGGTGCTCGCCCGCCTGCCCGACGCACCGAAGGGCGTTAAGGGCATTAGCCTGTTCCTCTCGCCGAAATTCCTCGTCGAAGACGACGGTTCCCTCGGCGCCCGCAACGGCATGTCGGTCGGCTCGCTCGAGCACAAGATGGGCATCCATGCCCAACCGACCTGCGTCATGAACTATGACGGCGCTATCGGCTGGCTCGTCGGCGAACCGGGCCGCGGCCTGAATGCGATGTTCACGATGATGAATGCGGAACGCCTGTTCGTCGGCATTCAGGGTCTCGGCATCGCCGAAGCCGCCAATCAGAAGGCCGCCAGCTACGCCCGCGAACGCCTGCAGGGTCGTTCGCTCGACGGCAGCCGCGGACCCGTCCCGATCATCGAGCATCCCGACGTACGCAAGATGCTGCTGACCGGCCGTTCCTTCATCGACGCCGCCCGGGCGCTGGCGATCTGGACCGCCATGCAGATGGATATCGCCGCCCGCCATCCCGATCCCGCCGAACGCCGGCGCGCCGACGGTTTCGTCGCCCTGCTAACGCCGGTGGTCAAGGCAGCCTTCACCGATTTCGGCTTCGAGACCGCGGTGATTTCGCAACAGGTCTTCGGCGGCCACGGCTATATCCGCGAATGGGGCATGGAGCAGTTCGTGCGCGATGCCCGCATCACCCAGATCTACGAGGGCACCAACGGCGTCCAGGCCATGGATCTCGTCGGCCGCAAGCTGCCGATGGAAGGCGGGGAACTCGCCGGACGTTTCTTCGATCTGGTCAAGCAGGATCTGCAGGCGGCGTCACTCGTTCCCGCCACAGAGCGGATCGTCGCCGCCACCGCCTCGGCGCTCGACCGCCTCGAACGCACGACCGAGTTGCTGCTCGCCGGCAGCGGCGATCCGGCCGTGGCCGGCTCGGCCGCAACCGACTATCTTCGCCTCTTCGCGCTCACCGCCTTCGGCTGGATGTGGGCGAAGATGGCCGCCAGCGCCGCGGCGGCCGATACGCCGCCGAAGGTCCGCAAATGCGCCGTCGCCGATTTCTTCGCCGATCGCATGCTGCCGCAGACCCTCGGCCTCGAAACCGCGATCGCCAACGGAGCGACCTCGATCATTGCCCTGAACCAAGACCTTTTCTGATCCGTATACTCCAAGGGAGGAAGTAGCATGCTCGGAATGATGATGAACTCGCCGCTGCTGGTGTCGACCATCCTGCGCCACGCGGCGACCTATCACGACACGACCGAAATCGTGTCGAAGACGGTCGAAGGACCGATCCACCGCTATACCTACGCCGATCTGTCGAAGCGCAGCCAGAAGCTCGCCAACGCGCTGAAGCGGCTCGGCCTCGAATTCGGCGACCGCGTCGGCACACTCGCCTGGAACGGCTACCGCTATCTGGAACTCTACTACGGCGTCTCCGGTTCGGGCCTCGTCTGCCACACGATCAATCCGCGGCTCTTCCGCGAGCAGATCGGCTACATCATCGAGCATGCGGGCGACAGCGTGATCTTCGCCGATCTCACCTTCCTGCCGATCCTGGAGGCACTCGCCGACCGGCTCTCCGGCATGAAGGCGATCGTGATGATGACCGACGAGGCGCACATGCCGAAGTCGGAAGCCCTGCCGAACCTTGCCTGCTACGAGACCCTGATCGCCGGTGAGTCCGACGAATACGACTGGCCGGTATTCGACGAGAACACCGCCTCCGGCCTGTGCTACACCTCCGGCACGACCGGGGACCCGAAGGGCGTTCTCTACAGCCATCGCTCCAGCGTGCTCCACGCAATGTCGAGTTCGATGCCGGATGTGCTCGGCCTGTCGGCCAACGACGTGCTCTCGCCGATCGTGCCGATGTTCCATGTCAATGCCTGGGGCGTCCCCTTCTCCGGCCCGATGGCCGGCGCCAAGCTCGTCATGCCCGGTCCGAACCTCGACGGCGCCAGCCTGCATGCCCTGTTCGAAGCCGAAGGCGTCACCTGCACCGCCGGCGTTCCGACCGTCTGGCTCGGCCTGCTCGACTGGATGGACGCCCACGGCCAGCGCTTCACCAGCCTGAAGCGGGTGGCGATCGGCGGCTCGGCCTCACCGCCGATCATGATCAGCCGCTTCCACAACATGGGCGTCAAGGTCCGCCATGCCTGGGGTATGACCGAGACCAGCCCGATCGGCCTCGCCGCCTGCCTGATGCCGAAGCATCAGTCGCTCACGCCCGAACAGAGGCTGATGCTCGAGGCCAAGCAGGGCCGCCCGGTCTACGGCATGGAGTTCCGCGTCGACGGCGCCGACGGCAAGCCGATCACCCGAGACGGCAAGGCCTTCGGTGCGATGATGGTGCGCGGTCCGTGGGTCGCCGCCGGCTACTACAACACTTCGGAAAGTGCCGCACACGAAGTTCCCGGCTGGTTCAACACCGGCGACGTCGTCACCATGGACGAGGACGGCTTCGTCCAGATCGTCGACCGCACCAAGGACGTCGTCAAATCCGGCGGCGAATGGATCAGTTCGATCGAACTGGAGAACATCGCTCAGGCCCATCCGGCGGTGAAGGAGGCGGCGGTCGTCGCCAAGCCCGATGCGCGCTGGGGCGAGCGCCCGGTCCTCGTCGTCGTCCTGAAGCCCGGCGAGAGCTTCGGCCGCCACGAGATGGTCGAGCACTATACCGGCAGGATCTCCAAATGGAGCATCCCCGACGACGTGATCATCGTCGACGAACTGCCGCACACGGCGACCGGCAAGCTCCTGAAAACCGCGATCCGCGATATCGTGCTCAAGGAATATGCCAGCGTCACCCCCGACGACAGCATCATCGGCTAGGCGCGCCATGACGAACGATGTTCAGAGCCTTTACCTCGAGGACATTGCGGTCGGCCAGACCTTCGAAAGCGCTCCGCATGTCCTGACGGTCGAGGAAATCAAGGATTTCGCGGGCCGCTACGACCCGCAATTCTTCCATCTCGACGACGAGGCGGCGCGGGAGAGCCTGTTCGGCGGCCTCGCCGCCAGCGGCTGGCACACCGCCGCGACGACGATGCGCCTGCTGGTCGAAAGTGTGCCCTTCTTCGGCGGGCTGATCGGCGCCGGCGGCGAGATCTCCTGGCCACGCGCGACGCGACCGGGAGACGCCATCCGTCTGCGCAGCGAGGTCACAGCGGTCACGCCATCCCGCTCGCGCCCTGAGCGCGGCATGGTCAACATGCGTTGCGAGACGGTCAATCAGCACGACGAGGTGGTGCAGGTCTTCACGCCGAAGATCGTCGCATGGCGGCGAACCCTGCTTTGACGGACTCCACCAAAATCTGGAAGACAGCTCAGCGTCTCAGGTCAGTCTCTATACGCGGCTGCCCGCTTCGTGCATGATCTCGGTCTTTGCACAGACCTTGAAGCTGCAATCAACCACCCGCCTTACAGGTGCTAGAGCCCGTCCACTTTAATCCGGGTCATAGCCGCAGGCAGCGAAGTAATTTTCGCATTCTTGGGCGGTGAAGATGTTGACGATTTCGCCAACCGTGTTCCATAGACCTTCTATGGAGCGCTCGGCCTTTGCCCTGAGCATTGCCTTCAGCTTGGCAAAGGCGTTCTCGATTGATGGGATGGATGGCTCCTGCTCCCGGCGTCGCATTGCGCCATAGTCGGGAAGTCATCATCCCGTATAAGAGGAGCCATCCATGTCCGAGCTTGCCACAGTCGGTATCGATCTCGCAAAGAGCGTCTTTCAGATCCATGGTGTAGACGAGAGTGGACAAGTTCTCGTGCGCCGCCAGCTTCGCCGCGGCCAATTGCTCGCGTTTTTCCAGAAGCGTCCACGATGCCTGATCGGCATGGAGGCTTGCGCAGGTTCTCATGACTGGGGCCGCAGGCTTCAGGAGATGGGGCATGACGTTCGGCTGATGCCGCCGTCCTATGTGAAGCCTTACGTGAAGTAATGGTCAGGTGAAGATTACTTTACATAGGGCCGCACGTACTCGGGCGACATCAGCCGCACCTCGTGCCCTGCCTCACGCAGCCGCCGGCCCAGGTGGTGCGCTCCACAGCAGGCCTCCATCGCCACCATGCAGCCCGGCGACCCTGCCGCCAGCCCCACCACCCCGTCCCGGTGCAGGCGCCGTCGCAGGACTACCCGCCCAGCCGCGTCCAGCCCGACCACGCTGCAGCTGTTCTTGCCCAGATCTACCCCGAGAACCGCAATCTCCAACATGGGTCAGCTCCCTTACGCCCCGGTTGCCCGGCCAGCCTACGCCAGCAGGATTGAGGGGCGGGCCATCCCATAAAAGTCAGCCCATGCCGCGGAGCAGGACCGCCCGGATGTCCTGAGGCGCCGTTGGGCATGGTTCGACGGCCAGCTCGATCTCGACCCCGCCAGGTTGGTCTTCATCGACGAGACCTGGGCGTCCACCAATATGGCCCGCACCCGTGGACGGGCGCCGCGAGGCGAGCGCCTGCGGGCTAGCATCCCGCACGGGCACTGGAAGACCACCACCTTCGTCGCCGGACTGCGCAACACCGGCATGGTCGCGCCCATGGTGCTCGACGGCCCAATCAACGGCCGCGCCTTTCAGGCCTATGTCGATCAGGTCCTCGTGCCTGAACTGCAGCCCGGCGACGTCGTCGTCATGGACAACCTAGGCAGCCACAAGGGCGCGGGCGTCAGAGCGTCCATCGAAGCAGTCGGCGCGAGCCTGCTCTACCTCCCGCCCTACAGCCCAGACTTCAACCCGATCGAGAACGCCTTCTCCAAGCTCAAGGCGCTGCTCCGCAAGGCTGCCGAGCGCACCCTTGACGGGCTCTGGACTACCATCGGCCACCTCATCTCAACCTTCACGCCAACCGAGTGCGCCAATTTCTTCGCTGCCGCCGGGTATGATCCAGAGTGATGGGAAAACGCTCTAGGTAGTGCCCCGCCAACTCGGCTGGGGCACTACGACTCTTCACGAATATGCAGCGAGGTTCAGCTGCCTTGTCCTGACGGATCCTGGATACCAGGGACACCAGCTTGAGGATTATCCGGGCCATGCTGATGGGGGGTCGTCGGGTGCGGAGCAGCCGAGAAGGCAGCCATGCCGGGCGAGCCCGCACCCTGGTCGATGGTCAGGCCGTTCGGCGCTCGTGCGCTGGGCGCCGTAGTGACGTAACCGGCTTGCTGAGCAGAAGCGGTGCCAGGCGCTACAATAGCCGTCAGCATGAGGGCGACGGCGCCTCCGAGGGGCCAAGCGCGGACCGCGCCGCGGAGCTGGCCTATGAAGCCTGAAGACCGATGTAGTGTGTGGACAGGCATCTGAACCTCCTTGGTTGAGCGACAAGCGTTGCTCGCCGACGCAGCCAAGATAGAGGTCGTGCATTGCAGGAGCCTTCCTGGAAGGCGACAAGATATTTCTATGTGCCGGCCATGTGCGGCGCTCGTCACTGCAGCGGCGGCCCCGCGGTGAACGGGGTCGCCGCTGCATCAACTTAGGCGGCCATCGCGCGGCAGGACGCAGCACACTTTCGGCACTGCTCGGCGCATGCCTCCATGCCCCCCACGGCGTCGCAGCTCGCCGCGCACTCCTCGCAGATCTCTGCACACTCACGGCAGGTATGCTTATGATGTTGGGTGCCGATCAGCATCATGTTCGCCGAGGTCTGGCAAATCTCGGCGCATGCCATCATGAGCTTAAAGTGAGCCGGTTCGACGTGTTGGCCGCTGACCTCTAAGCAATGGTTCATGGCCATGCTCAGGCAGGTGCTGTGGCAGCGCAGGCATTCCTCAATGCAGGCCTGCATTTCGGTGGACATGTGGTGCATAGCGGTTCTCCGAGGACAATGGCGCCTCAATGAGACAGCGAAGGCGGCGTCGGTGGGTTTCGCTGTCGACGGTCGGTGCTCGGCTTTGCTCGGTCAGGCTGGCAGCTGGCACCGGCTGGAGTGGCCCCTATTTCGACCGGACACCGGGCGTAGCCCCGAGGGCCTAGGCTTACGCCTGGGCATACGCCTATGCCGAACGACCCCACGCGCGTCGAAATCATCACCGGGCACGAGCGCCGCCGCCGCTACACTGCCGACCACAAGCTCCGGCTGGTCGAGGAGACCATGCAGCCGGGCATGACAGTCTCGGCGGTCGCCCGCTTGCACGGCATCTCGCCTAGTCTGCTGTTTCAGTGGAGACGGCGAATGTCAGAGGGCGGCAAGGCAGCAATCCAGGCCGATGACGACGTGGTCGCCGCGGGGCGGCTGCGCGAGTTGGAGGGCCGCATCCGCGACCTTGAGCGCCTGCTAGGGCGCAAGACCATGGAGGTGGAGATCCTGCGGGAGGCCCTCAGCGCCGCCCGGGGAAAAAAGCCCGTCTGGCAGTTGCCGTCGCCTCCATCGGACGGTTCCCGGTGAAGGTGGTGGCCGAGACCCTTGGCGTGGCCCGCTCCAACCTGGTTGAGCAGGTCCGGAGGGGAGCAAAGCCCCGAGGCCGCTACCGGCGTCAGGGCGACGACGAGCTGGCGGCGGCCATCCGCCAGCTCACCGACGCCAGGCCCACCTATGGCTACCGCCGGATCGCCGCTCTGCTGAACCGCGCCCGCCGGGCCTCAGGGGCCGAGCCCATGAACCACAAACGCGTCTACCGGCTGATGCTGCGGGAGGGGTTGCTCCTGCAGCGACACGGCACCAGGCGACCGATCCGAGCCCATGAGGGCCGCGTCATCGCCCCCGCCTCGAACCTGCGCTGGTCCTCGGACGGCCTGGAGATCCCGTGCTGGAACGGTGAGGTGGTGCGCCTGGCGTTCGCCATCGACACTCATGACCGCGAGGTCATGGCCTGGGTCGCCACCACCGGTGGCATCAGCGGCGAGATGATCCGCGATCTCATGCTGGCCTGTGTCGAGCGGCGGTTCGCGGCCCTCAGGGCACCCCACCCCGTGCAGTGGCTCGCCGACAACGGCTCGGCCTACGCTGCCCACGACACGCGCGACTTCGCCATCGCGCTGAACCTCGTCGCCTGTTTCACACCCGTCCGCAGCCCCGAGAGCAACGGGGTCAGCGAGGCCTTCGTGAAGACGCTCAAGCGGGACTACGCCCGCATTCATCCCAGCCCTGATGCCGCCACTGTCCTCCAGCAGCTCCCTGGCTGGATCGAGGATTACAACGAGAGCCATCCCCACAAAGGCTTGCGGATGCGCTCACCCCGTGAGTTCATCCGTGCCCAGTCCCAACCAGCCCCGTGTCCGGTTTGATGGGGGCAACTCCACCGGCCCGTCTCTCAATCGAGCCGTAGCAGCCAGCTCAGGGTGTGCTGCATGTCTATGACGACGCGGAACGCGGGCGACTTCTCGGCAATTGCAGTGATCTAGCGCAGAATTTCAGGACGTCCATGCAGACTCGTGAGACCCTACAAATGTTACGCCTAGGGTGTGAGCGCAATGCTCACGAAGGATATTGAACAAGGCAACTAAGCTGAAGCCTATGGAGTGCTCGTGCATCGCTAGTGTCCCCGCCGATCCCTCCCATCAGCGCCGACCCGCCTTGACCTCGATCAAGTCGCCGTTCTGGGGCGCAGCGCGGCCTATCCGGCCATTCTGGTCAATGCCGGGCCCACACCCGGTCAGCTCCACCGCCGAATAGGATGACCTCGTAGGGCGTCCCCGGGATGTCCATGCCCGGTGAGGAGGGCGGCATCCCCGGCGCGGCAAGTCCCTTGGCGCGCGGGCGCTCCGCCAGCAGGCGGCGGACATCGGCGGCAGGGACGTGGCCTTCCACGACGTAGCCGCCGACCGTGGCCGTGTGGCAGGACTGGAGCTTGTCCGGCACGCCGTTGACCGCCTTCACCGCTTGCAGGTCCGCGACCTCATGGACGGTCGCCTCGAAGCCCGCCGCGCGCATGTGCCTGACCCATCCCTCGCAGCAGCCGCAGCTCGGGTCTTTCCACACCTGGAGTGCTGGGCCCTGGGCAGCCCGAACTACGCTGACGGGCAGCGCCGCAGCAGCCAGCCCGAAACCCAGGAGGGAGCGCCGGGCGACGCCGCCCGTGAACCTCTTGCTCATCACATCGCTCCCAGGAAGCTGCTGATTGTGCTCTTGCCGTTCGCCTGTCGCAGGCTCCCGTCCTGACCGGCGTCATGGCTGCCGGGCGCGCAGTGGTCGCCTTCGGCAATCTCGTCGAGGATCGGGCATTCCGGCCGGTCGTCACCGTGGCAGGCGTCCGCCATGCGCTCCAACGCCTCGCACATCCGGGTCATCTCGGCGATTTTGGCGCGCATTTCGGCCGCATGCTCTGTCGCGATGCGCTTCACGTCGGCGCTCGCACGATCCTCGTCCTGCCAGAGCCCAATGAGCCGCTTTATGCTGTCCAGCGGTAGGCCGAGGTCCCGCGCCCTCCGAACGAAGCGGAGGGTACCAATGTCCTGCTCCGAGTAGACGCGATAGCCCGCCTCGGTCCGCCCCGCCGCGGGAAGGAGGCCCACGCTCTCGTAGTATCTCAGCATCTTCGCGGAGACGCCGGACGCCTTCGCGGCCTGTCCGATGTTCATGGGGACCTCCTTTTCAAGGCACCGCAGTCCTGGTCACGGCCAAGATGGAGATTCCCACTGTGGGAAGGTCAAGACGTTCCCCCAGAGCTTCCCCATTCGGCGACCGATGGTCCTTGACCTTCCCATCATGGGAAACACCACCTTCTCGGTCACCTGAGCAACGAGGGCCCGCCACGCGGCCCAAACCGGGGCGGCAAGCATGAGCAGTCACCACACCAGTCACGGGCATTCGCACCAGCACGGGCCGAGCTGCGGCCACGACCACCACCATCATCACGGTCTCGGCCCGGCCGCTGACGCCGGGCTCGTCACAGATCCGGTCTGCGGGATGAAGGTCGATCCGGCCACCTCGAAGCACCGCTTGGAGCATGCCGGGACGACATTTCACTTCTGCTCAGCTGGGTGCCGGACGAAGTTCCAGGCTGACCCCGACAAATATCTGAAGCCGAAGGAGGCCGCCGCGGCCCCGCCTCCAGCTCCACGGAAGGGCACCATCTACACCTGCCCGATGCACCCCGAGATCCGGCAGGAGGGGCCCGGGAACTGCCCCATCTGCGGTATGGCGTTGGAGCCGCTGGACGTCACCGCTGAGGCCGCCCCCAACCACGAGCTGGCCGACATGACCCGCCGGTTCTGGATCGGGCTGGCCCTCACACTCCCCGTGGTGGTGCTGGAGATGGGGGCTCACATCCCTGGCCTCGGGCTCCATCACCTGGTGCCGCCCAGGATCTCAGTCTGGATCCAATTCCTGTTGGGGACCCCCGTCGTGCTTTGGGCCGGCTGGCCGTTCTTCATGCGCGGTTGGCAGTCGGTCGTGAACCGCAGCCTCAACATGTTCACGCTGATCGCCCTCGGGACCGGCGCCGCATACCTCTACAGCTTGGTGGCGACCTTCGCCCCCGGTGTCTTTCCGGAAGGCTTCCGGGGCATGGACGGCACGGTGGCCGTCTACTTCGAGGCAGCTGCTGTCATCACCGTGCTCGTCCTTCTCGGGCAGGTGCTAGAGCTGCGCGCCCGGGAGCAGACCGGCGGTGCCATCCGCGCCCTACTCAACATGGCGCCGAAGACCGCGCGGCGCCTCAAGGAGAATGGAGAGGATGAGGAGGTTCCCCTGGCGGACGTCCAGGCTGGCGACCGGCTGCGGGTGCGTCCGGGAGAGAGCGTGCCGGTGGACGGCGAGGTATTGGAGGGCGGTGGCGCCGTGGACGAGTCCATGGTTACCGGCGAATCCCTGCCGGTGGAAAAGGCGCCCGGGTCCAAGCTCATCGGCGGCACAGTGAACGGAACCGGCGCGCTGGTGATGCGGGCCGACAAGGTCGGCTCCGACACCATGCTGTCCCGCATCGTCGCCATGGTCGCCGAGGCTCAGCGCAGCCGAGCGCCCATCCAGCGAATGGCCGACCAGGTGTCCGGCTACTTCGTCCCGGCGGTCATCGCCGTCGCGGTCCTGGCCTTCATCGCCTGGGCCGTCTGGGGCCCGTCACCGGCACTCTCCTACGGGCTGATCGCAGCCGTCTCAGTGTTGATCATCGCCTGTCCCTGCGCGCTCGGCCTGGCTACGCCCATGAGCATCATGGTGGGTGTTGGCAAGGGAGCCGGTGCGGGTGTGCTCATCAAGTCAGCTGAGGCGCTCGAGCGCATGGAGAAGGTCGACACCCTTGTCGTGGACAAGACCGGCACGCTGACTGAGGGCAAGCCCAAGGTCGTGGCCGTGGTCCCGGCACTGGGTCTGACCGAGGCCGAGGTGCTGCCCTTGGCGGCCAGCCTGGAGAGGTCGAGCGAGCACCCGCTGGCGGCGGCCATCGTGGCCGCGGCCCGGGAGCGCGGGGTCGAAATGTGGGAACCCGCCGAGTTCGACTCTGTGACCGGCAAGGGGGTCACCGGCACTGTCGGCGGACGGCGGGTGGCCCTGGGGAATGCCCGCCTAATGCAGGATCTCGGCGTGGACCTGGGCGGGCTGGCCACCACGGCGGACGAGCTCCGGCGCGAGGGAGGGACGGCGCTTTTCCTTGCGATAGACGGCAGGCCCGGTGGCGTTATCTCCGTAGCGGACCCAGTCAAGGCGACTACGCCATCCGCCCTGGAGAGCCTGCGCGCCGCGGGCGTCCACATCGTCATGCTGACCGGCGACAATCAAACGACGGCCGGTGCCGTTGCCCGGAAGCTCGGCATTGGCAAGTTCCAGGGCGACGTCCTCCCCGAGGACAAGCACCGCATCGTTCGCGATCTCAGGGCGCAGGGGAAGGTCGTTGCGATGGCCGGTGACGGCGTCAACGACGCCCCGGCGCTGGCCGAGGCCGACGTGGGCATCGCCATGGGCACCGGGACGGACGTCGCCATGCAGAGCGCAGGCGTGACGCTGGTGAAGGGTGACCTTGCCGGGATCGCACGGGCGCGGGCCCTGAGCCGGGCGACCATGCGCAACATCCGGCAGAACCTGTTCCTGGCCTTCATCTACAACGTGCTCGGGGTGCCGCTCGCGGCAGGCGTCCTCTACCCGTTCCTCGGGATACTTCTCAGCCCGATCGTCGCTGCCTTGGCAATGGCGCTGAGCTCGGTTTCGGTGATCGGCAACGCCCTACGACTGCGCACAATCCGGCTGTAGGGCGTGAAATGAGGAACTGCCTGGCACGCGCCGAATACGGCCGACAGGTGTCGTGGTGGCGGCGTCAGCCGCCACCACGGTGCCGATTACCGGGAGCGGGAACGTCCCTGGGACGAGCCGCCCATCATGTTGCAGTGCGCCATCATGGACTGCATGTCCGGCGGGATCGGCCGTCCCGCGCTGGCGTCCGCCTGCATCTGGCGACAGTGCGCCATCATGTCTTGCATGTTCATGCCGGACATGTTGTGGCCCTGCATGCCCGACATCCCCTGCATGTTCCCGTGGTTCATCCCGGGCATGTTGGAGTGGTCCATGCCCTGCATGCCCGCGCTGTCCGGACGCTGCATCGCGGCGCCCGGCGTCGTCGTGGAACGGCCCGCGGGCTGGACCGGAAGTTCCGCGGAAGTGGGTGCGGAAGCCTGTGGCGCGGACTGCGGCGCGCAAGCCACGGCTGTGAGCGCGAGGCCCAGGCCCACGACGAGACGTGCGGCCCACCCACTGCGAGAAGCGGCGTTCATGCGTCCTCCTATTCGCCATGCCACGCCGGACCGGGCTGGCGGATGCGGATGGAATCCCGTGTCCGGCGGGGCGCTCCCGCGAGGGGCGGCAGCCAGGCGCAGCGTACAAGCTCCCTTCCGGGCCGTCGTTGCCGGAAGGCTCGCTCAATTCTTACGTTTTATTGCCAGAGCCTCAGCGCGATTGATGAAGCCGGGGCGACCGTAGATATCCAATGCAACAGGCGGTGATGGTGCACGGCATCGCTCGCTGAGCACGCGCAACCGCAGCGCGCCGTCACTGCCACGCCTCCCGTCATTTCACGAAGGAGCTTCCGAGCATGGTTGAGGTTACGCTGTCGCGGCGCAAGATGCTCGCTGCTGGCATCGCCGCCCTCTCGGCTCCGGCTCTTCCGGGATCCGCCCTGGCTCAGCCAGCCGTCGGGCGGGCGATGCCCCGCGAGTTCAATCTCGCGATCGAGCACGTGTCGCTAAACATCACCGGCCGCAGCCGCCCGGCCATCGCGATCAACCGCTCCGTTCCGGCCCCCGTCCTCCGCTTTCGCGAGGGCGAGGAGGTAATCATCAACGTCGCCAACCGGCTCCGCGAAGAGACGTCGATTCACTGGCACGGCCTGATCCTTCCGAGCAGTCAAGACGGCGTGCCGGGCATCAGCGATGGCTTTCAGGGCATCGCGGCAGGACAGACGCACCAGTACCGCTTCCCACTCGTGCAGTCGGGCACGTACTGGTACCACAGCCATTCCGGGACGCAGGAGCAGGCTGGCCTCTACGGTCCGCTGGTCATCGATCCGGTGCGCCCGGACCCTTACGGCTACGACCGGGACTACATCATCCAGCTCTCCGACTGGACAGACGAGAACCCGCACCGCGTCATCCAGAACCTCAAGCGCGACGCGGGCTACTACAATTACAGCAAGCGCACCGCGGCGAGTCTCGCCAACGAGCTCGCGCGCGCGCCGAACGCACAGGCGCGCGAGGTCATCATCCGCGACCGGATGATGTGGGGCGACATGCGGATGGACCCGACGGATATCGAGGACGTCACGGGCTACACGTTCCTGGTCAACGGCCGGACGCCCGAGCAGAACTTCACTGCGGTCTACCGTCCCGGCGAGACGGTTCGTCTGCGCTTCATCAACTCCGGCGCCATGAGCCACTTCGACGTGCGCATCCCCGGGCTGGAGATGACCGTTGTCCAGGCGCACGGCAACAACGTGCAGCCGGTGGCTGTGGACGAGTTCCGCATCGCCCCAGCCGAGACCTTCGACGTACTCGTGCGCCCCGCGGGCGGGCGCCAGTTCCAGATCCTGGCGGAGTCCATGGGCCGCCAGGGCTTCGCGAGCGCCAGCTTGGCCACCCAGAACGGTTTACCGATGATGCCGCTGCCCCCGCACCGCGAGCGGCCGCTACTGACCATGGCCGATATGGGCGGCAACTACGGGCCCAAGGGCCTGGACCGCGGCACCCTGCGTCCCGAGACGGACCGGCCCGGCCAGATCGCCCCCATGGAGTCCATGGACATGGGCGGCATGAACCACTCGGGGATGTCCGGCATGGGTTCCGGCGGTGCCCAGGGCGGCATGCAGGGCATGGATCACTCGAACATGCCCGGGATGAACCACGGAAATATGCCGGGAATGAACCAGGCCGCCCCGGCCCGGGGGACGGGCGGTGCTCGCCAAGCCCCGGCCAAGCCCCCGGCCATGGACCATTCGAACATGCCCAGCATGGATCACTCCAACATGCCGGGTATGGGCCGCTCGTCGTCCCTGGCACGGGATCCGGGCTTCCGCCTTGCTGTCGCAGACCTTCCGGTTGGTTCCGTGCCGGGCGCGGGCCTTTTCCGGCTGGCCCAGGCGAGCCAAGGCTCCAGGCCGGGCATAGACCATTCGGGCATGCCCGGCATGGACCACTCCAGCATGCCGGGGATGGACCACTCGAACATGCCGGGCATGGGGCGGCCGCAGGGAGGTCAGCAGCCCCGGCAACAGGGGCGCCAGGGTCAGCAGCCCGCGCCGCGGCGCGACCAGCGCGGCGCGGCCCCGGCTGCGCCGGACCACTCGGCGATGGGCCACGGCGCGCCGGGCACCGGCCAAATAGGTCAGGTCGATACCTCCGCGGCAAGCGCCCATGCGGGCCACGGGGGGATGGCGCCGCCCGACCCGTTCGCGGTGAACACCGGGGCGCCTCCGGGCACCCGTGTCCTGACATACCGCATGCTCCGGGCGCTCTCGAATCCCTACCCGGTACGCGAGCCCAACCGCATCATTGAGGTGCGCCTCACCGGCAACATGGATCGCTACTTTTGGGCCATTAACGGCAACCGCTTCAGCGAGGCGCAGCCGATCGTGCTGAACCTCGGCGAGCGGGTCCGGATGCGGTTCATCAACGAGACCATGATGAGCCACCCGATGCACCTGCACGGCGTCTGGATGCAGCCGCAGGTGGGCAACGGCGCCCAGAACCCGCTGCTGCACACCATCAGCGTCAAGCCTGGCAGCACACTTGATGTGGATGTGGAGGCGGATGCCGAGGGCGGCTGGGCCTTCCACTGTCACATGCTCTTCCACATGGAGACCGGGATGATGCGGAAGGTCGAGATCCGACGTCAGCCGCGCGTCGCGTCTAACGGCTGATCACGAAGGACCGACACCCGATGCGACTTACGACCAAGGCGGCCGCCCTTCTCACGACCCTGCTCGGCTTCACCCTGGCCGGCGGGGCGTCGGCCCAGCAGGCCGCCTCCCAGAACGCGGTACACGATCCGGGCGCGCACGGCGCCTCGTCCCACGAGGTCTACTTCGGCGCCGTCCTTTTCGAGAAGCTCGAATGGGGCGTCGGCCTCAACGGCGCACCGAATATTGCGCGCTGGGACGGTCAGGCTTGGTACGGCACCGACTACGACAAGGTCTGGATCAAGACGCAGGGCGAGCTTGAGCGCGGGCGCCGCGCCGAGAATGCCGAGATTCAGCTGCTCTACTCCCGCCTCATCGGGTACTTCTGGGACTTCCAGGCGGGTGTCCGCTACGACCCGCGTCCGCGGCCGGACCGCACCTACGGCGTTATCGGCATTCAGGGCTTGGCCCCGGGCCTGTTCGAGGTGGACCTCCAGGGCTTCGTGAGCGAGAGGGGCGACCTCTCGGCGCGGCTTGAGCTCTCTTACGACGTCTACGTCACCCAGCGGCTTGTGCTGCAGCCGAACCTGGAGGTGAACGTCGCTGCCCAGCGCGTGCCGGAACTCGGCATTAACAGCGGGTTCAATGACATAGAGGCAGGTTTCCGCCTCAGGTACGAGTTCACCCGCGAGGTCGCGCCCTATGTCGGCGTGAACTATACAAGGCGCTTCGGCGAGGCCGCCAAGTACGCTCGCGCTGAGGGGGTGAAGGCCGAGGGTATTGAATTCGTCACCGGCATTCGTCTGTTCTTCTGAACGGGCCGGTCGAATGAATGCTTGCTGCGAGGACGAAGGTTCCGTCGGAGGGCCGCGTTGACCGAGCGTCCTGGAAGCGACGGTTCCCGCGGAGTGCCCGCCCCCAACCTTCCACCTATGTCGGGAGAGGGGCGACACGTTCTCGTCGTCGAGGACGATGGGGAACTGCGCAAGCTCCTGCTCACCCTTCTGCGCCGCAGCGGGTTCCGCGCCAGCGGCGCCCGCGACGGCATCGAGATGCGACGCCTCTTGGCATCGGCCCAGGTGGACCTCGTGCTGCTCGACATCATGCTGCCGGGTAAGTCGGGGTTCGAGCTCTGCCGCGATCTCCGTGCCGAGGGACGGATCCCGGTCATCATCCTGACCGCCCTGGCCGAGGCATCGGACCGCGTTGTCGGGCTGGAGCTGGGGGCGGACGACTTCGTCGTGAAGCCAGCCGACCCCCGGGAGCTGGTCGCCCGCATCCGGGCTGTCCTCCGCAGGGCCGAGGGCCCTGAGGATAACGCGGGCGGTAAGGGCCGTGAGGTGGCGCACTTCGCCGGGTGGTCCCTGGATACCCGGCGTCGCGAGCTTCTCAGGCCGGACGGCGTCGCGGTCGAGCTGACCAGCGGCGAGTATGACCTCCTCCTGGCGTTCGTCGAGCGGCCGCAGCGTATCCTGACGCGGGACCAGCTCCTGGACATCGCCCGGAACCGCCCTTACGGCGGCCTGGACTGCTCGATGGACGTCCAGATCAGCCGGCTGCGGGCCAAGCTCGGATCCAGGCCCCACGAGGACGGGGAGCCGGGCCTCATCAAAACGGTCCGTGGCGTAGGATACCTGCTGTCGAGCCCCGTGGATTGGTCTGGGTGAGAAGGTTCCTCCCCCAGTCCCTTGCAGCACGGACCCTGGCGACCCTGACAATTGGTTTCGCGGTGCTCTTCGCCGCCATGGTCGGCATCCACGACGTGCTGCTCCGCCATGCCGTGGAGCGGGGGACCGAGGAGCTGCTAGCCCAGCGCCTGGCGACGATCCTGGATGCTGTAGCATCGGCACCGGAGGGCGACAGGGACCGGATCGCCCATGCCCTGTCGCGGGCGGACCTGGAGGTGCACTGGCGCCGCGACGCGGCCCCCACCCCCGAGCACCCCTCCCGCGAGGAGTGGCCGACCGTCGCGGCCCGAACAGCGGCCCTGAGCAGCGTGGCGACCGAGTTGCGCGTGCGCCCCGGACGCTACGAGGCCGCGTCGGACCGGCTCGTCGGCATCGGAGCGGTGGCCCGCCTACAAGACGGCTCCTGGCTGGAGGTGGAGCTCGCCTCCTTCACCGTGTTATCGGCCGATCAGGGCGTGCTGCACTCCTACGCGGCTACCGTCGGCTTAGCCCTTCTCCTGGCTGTCGGCTTCGCGGCCCGTTCTGTCTCGGCGCCGGTCTCGGCGCTGGCGAAGGCCGTTTCCCGCCTCGACCCTGTGGAACGGCATGGAATAGGAACCCTGTTGGAGGGGTGATCGGCGTCCAAACGGGACCCCACTGACGGCGGGGTTCACAGTGGTTCCCGGGATGATCGGGAGCCAGGGCTGGGATGCTGGTCGTGGAGACGGTGGCAAAGATCCGGCGCCTGCACTGGGTGCAGGGCAAGTCGATCAAGGCGATCTGTCGCGAGCTCGGGATTTCGCGAAAGGTGGTCCGGAAGGTTCTGCGGTCCGGGGAGACGGAATTCCGCTACAGCCGGGCGCGGCAGCCGCAGCCCAAGCTGGGACCTTGGCAGGCCGATCTGGAGCGCCTGCTGGAGGCGAACGAGGCGCGGCCGCGGCGCGAGCGGCTGACGCTGGTGCGGGTCTACGAGGCGCTGCGTGGGCTGGGATATGAGGGCGGCTACGACGCGGTCCGGCGCCATGCGCGGGGGTGGCAGGCGTCACGGGCGACGGCGGTGGCAGCAGCCTTCGTGCCGCTGAGCTTCGCGCCGGGCGAGGCGTACCAGTTCGACTGGAGCCACGAGGTCGTGCTGATCGGCGGCACGACGGTAACCGTCAAGGTCGCGCATGTGAGGCTATGCTACAGCCGGATGCTGTTCGTTCGCGCTTATCCGCGCGAGACGCAGGAGATGGTGTTCGACGCCCATGACCGGGCGTTCGCCTTCTTTCGCGGCACCTGCACGCGGGGCATCTACGACAACATGCGCACGGCGGTGGACGCGATCCTGGTGGGACGGGATCGTGCCTACAACCGGCGTTTCCTGCACATGTGCAGCCACTACCTGGTCGAGCCGGTGGCCTGCACTCCGGCCTCAGGCTGGGAGAAAGGTCAGGTCGAGAACCAGGTCGGGCTGGTGCGGGAGCGGTTCTTTACGCCGCGACTGCGGGTGAGGAGCTACGAGGAGCTGAACGCCCTTCTGCTGGACCGGTGCGTGTCCCATGCCCGGGCCAATCGGCATCCGGAGCAGAGGGAGCGGACAGTCTGGGAGGCGTTCGAGGCGGAGCGGCCAAGCCTGGTGCCCTATGCCGGACGGTTCGACGGGTTCCATGCCGTGCCTGCCGCGGTGTCCAAGACCTGCCTGGTGCGGTTCGACAACAACAAGTACTCGGTGATGGCGAGCGCGGTGGGGCGGCCGGTCGAGATCCGGGCCTATGCCGAGCGGATCGAGCTGCGCCAGGACGGCCGGGTGGTGGGCGAGCACCGGCGCGTGTTCGGCCGGGACCAGACGGTGTTCGACCCCTGGCACTACGTGCCCGTGCTGGCGCGCAAACCTGGAGCGCTGCGCAACGGGGCACCGTTCAAGGACTGGCTGCTGCCCGGTGCACTGGAACGGGTCCGCCGCAAGCTGGCCGCGGCCGCCGATGGCGACCGGCAGATGGTGGAGATCCTGACCAGGGTGTTGGACGACGGTCTGGCTGCGGTCGAGGCCGCTTGCAGCGAGGCGCTGCGCGAGGGCGTCCACTCGGCCGACGTCATCCTCAACATCCTCGCCCGCCAGCGCGAGCCACCGCCGCCGGTGACCATCCTGACCCCGGAGGCGCTCCGGCTGCGGCATGCGCCGCTGGCCGACTGCACCCGCTACGACAGCCTGAGGAGAGGACCCTGATGGAACGCACCGCTATCCTCGCCACCATGGGCGAGCTCAAGCTCTACGGCATGCGCGCGGCGTTTGACGCCATCATCACGGCCGCCGTCAAACGCCAACATGAGCCACAGCAGGTCATCGGCGACTTTGTCTCGGCCGAGATCGCCGAGAAGCAGGCGCGCTCGATCAAGTACCAGATCACCACCGCCAAGCTGCCGCTGGCCAAGGACGTGGACGAGTTCGGGTTCGACGGTACCCCGGTCAACGAGGCTCTGGTCCGTGATCTCGCGGGGGGTGGGTTCCTGGCCCAGCAGCGCAACGTGGTACTCGTCGGCGGCACCGGCACAGGCAAAACTCATTTGGCCATCGCCATTGCCCGGGCCTGCATCCGCGATGGAGCGCGCGGGCGGTTCTACAACGTGGTGGACCTGGTGAACCGTCTTGAGGCCGAGACCCGGGCCGGACGACAAGGGCGCATCGCCGACCATCTCTGCCGCCTGGATTTCGTTGTCCTCGACGAGCTTGGCTACCTGCCGTTCGCCCAGTCCGGCGGCCAGTTGCTGTTCCACCTGGTCAGCCGCCTCTACGAGCAGACCTCGGTCATCGTCACCACCAACCTCGCCTTTGGTGAATGGCCCAGCGTCTTTGGGGACGCCAAGATGACCACCGCCTTGCTCGACCGCCTCACTCACCACTGCGACATCGTCGAGACCGGCAACGACAGTTGGCGATTCAAGAACCGCGCCTGAACGCCTTACAAGAGGGGTCCCTTTTGCGCGCCGATCTGGGGTCCCCATTCAATGCCGATTGACAGTCCTCCTTCGTGAAGCCCCCAAGCTGCGGGTTCGGCAGGATATTGAGTACAGCCTCGGAGGGCCTGCACAGCTTCACCCCGAGGGGCGTCACCACGATCGGCCGGTTGATGAGGATGGGGTGGGCCATCATCGCGTCGAGCAGCTGGTCGTCGGTCAAGGAAAGGTCGCCGAGGCCCAGCTCCGCGTAGGGCGTGCCCTTCTCGCGCAGGACGTCGCGGACCGGCACGCCCATGCGCCGGATCAGGTCGGCCAGGACGTCCCGGGTCGGCGGGGTCTTCAGGTACTCGATCACTTCCGGCTCCTCGCCGGAGTTCCGGATCAGGGCCAGGACGTTGCGGGAGGTCCCGCAGGCCGGGTTGTGGAAGATCGTGATGGTCATGCCGCAGGCTCCGGGGAGGGGCAGGCACAGGCCGAGAGGGCGGCGACCGCGGGGGTGCAGACCTCCGGGTGGCCCTGGCAGCAGTCCCGCATCAAGAAGGCGATGAGGCCGGATAGGGCGTCGTAGACGGCCGAGTACCGGATGGACCGGCCGTCCCGGCGCGACTGCACCAGCCCGGCCGCCTCAAGGTGGGTGAGGTGGAAGGACAGGCGCGAGGAGGTGGCGCCCATCGCCTCGCCGATGGCGCCCGCCGCCATGCCGTCCGGCCCCGCCGTCACCAGCAGACGCACGATCCGGAGGCGGGTCTCCTGCGCGAGGGCGCCGAGGGCATCGAGTGCTTGCGTTTCGTCCATGACCTCTTAATGTCTCAAGACACGTTGAGATGAAAGAGGGAAGATGAACGCGCCTGCTCTGCCCCTGACCATCGGCTTCGTGGGTGACGCCTCGCTGGGCGCGGTGCTCGACGCCCTCCGGCCCCACGCGGCGCGACGGCTGGTCATCAGCTACGACGGGCGCCAGACCGAGCCCGGCTACCACGTGACCGAGGTGAAGGCGGGCTCCTTCGTCACCCTGGACTGCGGTGGGAACCCGGATGCCTGGCAGGAGACGATCCTGCAGGTGGAGGACCTGCCCGCCTCGGCCGAGAAGCCGGAGCACATGGAGGTCGGCAAGTTCCTCGCCATCCTCGAAAAGGTGGCGTCCCGGGTCAGCCTGCAGCCGGGCAGCCGCCTGACCTTCGAAGTCGGGCCGCCCGGCCGTCCCATGCAGATCTTCGACGTCGAGGCGATCCGGATCGAGGCGACCAGCGCCGTGATCGAGCTCGGGCCCCGGGCCGCCATCTGCAAGCCGCGGCACCGGGCGGAGCAGGAAGCGGCCCAGGCCGCCTCGCCCTGCTGCAAGCCGTCGAGCGGTTGTTGCTGAAACCAGTGCCACACGCCGGGAACATCGGCTGCGACTTCCGCTTTTGGGAGGTCGTGCGCGACCCGCTGATGGCCGGGTCGGGCGCGAAGCCGCCGATCTGGCCTCCCCTGAACATGTGCCGCGCGCCGGTCCTCGCGCCACTTCTCCTCCTGCGCCACGCCGGCCTGCACCAGCACGAGCCGTACCGGCGGCCCCGGCGGCTCCGGGCCGGAGAGGCGCCACGCGCCGAAGGCGGCGAGGGCCAGGGCCGCGGCCCCGCCCGCGAGCCAGGCCCGGCGGCGGTCGGGGAGGACCGGGAGGCCCGCGAGCAGGAGCGTCAGCAGGGAGAGGCCGTGCACGCCGACCACGGCCGCGCCCTGCACTGGCAGCGCCGCGAAGGCCCAGACGCCGCCCAGGGGATTCCACGGGAAGCCGGTGAACAGCACGCTGCGCAGCATCTCAGCGAAGGTCCAGGCCCCGGCGAAGCCCGCCAGGCGGCACCAGCCCGGAGGCAGGAACCAGGCGGCGAGCGCGGGTGGCACCGCGTAGAGAGCCATCACGGCGGCGAGCGCCGGCGCGGCGAGCGGCACGAGCCACCACCAGCGCGCCGGGTCTGTGAGCAGCGCCTCCGTAACCCAGTACAGGCCCCCGAGGCTGTGGCCGAAGCCCCAGGCCAGGCCGAGCCTGCCCGCCCGTCGCCACGACGTCGCGGCGCCGAGCAGCGCGAGCAGCCCCGGTACGGCGAGCAGCAGCACCAGCACCGCATGAAGCGGGGGCAGGGCGAGGGCCGAGAGCAGCCCGAGGGCGAGCGCCGCGGCGAGAGCCCGACGCGGCGGCAGTCCGGCAAGCCAGGTGAAGAGGCGGGCGACCGCGTCCGGTGGCGCGAACCCTTCCCCTCGGCCCGGCGCGGTCCCTCTCCGCCCCCCCGCGGCCTCGGGCTCGTCGCCCGTGCCGCCTCGAGAGGGCGAGGTGGAGGCGACGGCGCTCGGGATCGGGCGGCCCGCGCGCGTCCGGAGGGCGCCGCCGCTCATCCGATCCTCGCGAGCCATGGGAAGGCCACTAGCATCCAGTCCGCGAGCGCGGTGATCTCGCCGGTGGCGATGAGCACCCACATCAGCAGGCCGGAGGCGAACTGCGCGACCCTGACGGTGCCGCAGGAGCTCATCTGGTCAAGGTTGCTGTGGCGTCCATCCAGGCTTTCAGGCCGACCTTGAAAGCGTCCCGGCCCTTGTCCGTCAGGGTGTAGACCTTTCGCTTGCGGCCGGAGACGACCTCGGCTTCGGGGGGGCACGCGGCCGTTGGCTACCAGTTGAAACCTGTGTCGGCCCCGGAGTGCAGTGAAACATGGCGGAAGCGGACCACCTGGGCTTCGTGGTTCGCCCGACACTGCGCGAAGATGCCCGAACAGCCGCGGGCACGGGCCAAGAGGCTGACGTTGATATCCGCGACAGCTATCCGGGCTCCGGGCTTGAACCGGGAGGTCTCTGCGAGAAGGACCCCGTTCTCATAGATCGAGGTCTGACCATCCCACGCGAGGTCGGTCGTCGATTCACCCTCGCCAGACGCCGTGTACAGATAGGCCGCCGTGCATCGCGCCGACTGAGCTTGGCACAGCATTCGCCGGGTGTCGGCTTTCCCGACTGTGATGTTGCTAGCCGACAGGTTCACCAGAACAGTCGCACCAGCCAGCGCCGCGATGGCGCTCGGCTGTATCGGCACCCACATATCCTCGCAAATCTCAGCGTGGAACACGAGCCCTGGGCGGTCCTCGGCCACGAAGATGAGGTCGGGACCGAATGGCACGTGCTGCTCACCCAGGCGGATCATGCTGCCTTCCGTACCTTGCCCGGACGCGAAGTAACGGCGTTCGTAGAACTCGCGGTAGTTTGGCAGGTGAACCTTCGGGACCACCCCGGCCACCCGCCCGCCATGGACCACCACTGCTGTGTTGTAGACGCGCCCCGCGTGGCGCAGGGGTGCTCCCACCACCATGACGGGCTGGATATGGACGGAAGCCTCCACAATACGCCTCAGGGCGGCCTCCGCAGCGTCCAGCACAACATCCTGAAGGAAGAGGTCGTCAATGGAGTAACCGGTCAACGCCAGCTCCGGGAAGGCGACCAGGGACACCAATCGTGCGTCGCAGGCACGCGCGGTCGTCAGCAGGGTGTCCGCATTCACCTCCGGGTCGGCAATGCGAACAGGAGTCGTGCAGGCGGCGACCCTTACCTGGGCGTCCGGTCCGGATGGCCCGGTGCTCTGCCCCGGAGGCAGCTCTGGCTGAACGTTCTCAGTCATTGGTTGCCTCACGCAGATCCGTCCTGGCATCGCGGACGATCGACCATGCCGATTGCAGGAAAAGCCCGGCGATGACGACGGCCACGGCGAGATCCGGCCATGCAGTTCCGGTCCACCAGACGAGACCCGCCGCGACCACCACGGCGAGGTTGCCGATGGCGTCATTGCGGCTGAATAGCCAGACAGCCCGGACATTGGCGTCACCCTCCCGGTGCGGGATGAGCACCGCCGCGGAGGCGACGTTGACCACCAGTGCGACGGCGCCGAAGAGGCCCATCAGTTCGGCCTCGGGCTGGTTCAGCACCAGCACTCGGTAGCCAGTGGTGGCGAGCACGCCCAAGCCGAGCGCCGCGAGGAACAGTCCCTGGATGAGGGCTGACCGGGCGCGCCAAGCGAGGCTCCAGCCGATGGCCAGCAGGCCGAGGAAGCTGATCAGGCCGTCGCCAAGGAAGTCGAGAGCGTCCGCCTTCAACGCCTGGCTGCCGGAGACGAAGCCGCCGACCATCTCCACAAGGCCGTAGCCGACGTTGAGGCCCACGACGATCCAGAGCGCCCGGCGATAGGCGGGCGTGATGTGGCCAAGGTCCCGGGGCAGATCGTCGTCGTCGCTCATCCTATGCGTCCGAGCCCCGGGAAGAGCTCAAGCATCAGGATGGCGAAGTCGGTCAGGTGGCCCGTGATCATGGCCGCCCCCATCACTACCATGACGCCACCCGCTACGATCTGAAGAACACGGCCGAGGCGCCGCAGCCCGCGGAACGGGCCGCGCAGGAAGGCGTCCGCGAAGGCGGCGACCAGCAGGAAGGGCACGCCCAGCCCAGCTGCGTAGGTGGCCAGGAGCACGATGCCGAGGTGGCTGATCTCGCTGGTGGCGGTCAGCGCCAGGATGGCGCCGAGCACCGGCCCGATGCAGGGCGTCCAGCCAAAGGCGAAGGCCAGCCCGAGCACATAGGCGGAGAGCGGCGTGCCGCCGCTGAGGGTCGGCATGAAGCGGAGGTCGCGTTGCAGCGGCATCAGCCGCAGGACGCCCGCGGTCATGAGGCCGAACAGGATGACCACCACGCCGCCCACGATCCCGGCCTCGTAGCGGTAGCGCAGCAGGGCTTGGCTCAGCGCCGAGGCGCCCGCGCCCATCGCCACGAAGACGGTCGCGAAGCCCAGAACGAAGCAGAGGCCGAGGCCGACCGTGGCGAGGCGACCGGGCGCCGCGCGTTCGGCGGCGACCGAGCGACCGGCGACGTAGGAGACGTAGCCGGGCACCAGCGGCAGCACGCAGGGCGAGAGGAACGAGACCATCCCGGCCAGGAAGGCTGTCAGGAGGCCGGACATCTGGAGGAGCGGGTTCACGGCGGTCCCGCCCTCAGGGTCGCGCCGCGGAGGTCGGCGCGCCCGCCGGGTCGCGCCTCCCGCCGACGAGGAGCAGGAGCGCGACGCCGACGAAGATCGCGGTGTCGGCGAGGTTGAAGGCGGGCCAGTGGTAGCCAGCCACGTGGAAGTCCAGGAAGTCCGTCACGGCACCGTGCCGCAGCCGGTCGACGACGTTGCCCAGGGCGCCTCCGACGATGAACCCGACCGAGGCCGCCATCCCCGGTCGCCGGTCGCGCGTCGTCCAGACGACGAGGCCCACGACGACGGCGAGCGCGATGGAGGACAGGAGCCAGGGCGTCGCGGGGTGGTCCGCCGACAGCAGACCGAAGCTGACGCCCCGGTTCCATCCCAGCACCAGGTTGAAGAACGGGGTGATGGGGATGACGCGGGGCGGATCCATGAGATGGGCCAGCACCCACCACTTCGTCGCCTGGTCCAGCGCGAAGGCCAGCGCGGCCGTCGCCGCGCCCCAGGTCCAGGCGAGGCGCGCCCGGGGCAGGCCCTCAGCCATGCGCCACGCCCTTGAAGCGGTATCCGAGCAGGCGCAGGGCGTTGAGGGTCACCAGCACCGTCGCGCCGGTGTCGGCCAGCACGGCGGGCCAGAGGCCGGTGATGCCGACCACCGTCGTCACCAGGAAGACCGCCTTCAGGCCGAGGGCGATGGCCACGTTCTGGTGGATATTGGAAAGCGTCGCGCGCGACAGCCCGACCAGGGCGGCCACATCCACGACGCGGCTGTTCAACAGCGCCGCATCGGCCGTCTCCAGGGCCACGTCGGTCCCGCCGCCCATGGCGACGCCGACTGAGGCGGCCGCGAGCGCGGGCGCGTCGTTGATACCGTCACCGACCATGGCCACGGGCGCCTTTTCCTTGAGGGCGCCGATCTCCCGCAGCTTGTCCTCCGGCAGCAGCCCCGCCTTCACCTTCAGGCCGAGCGCCCCGGCGATGGCCTGCCCCGTGCGGACGTTGTCGCCGGTCAGCATGACGGCCTCGACGCCGAGGGCGTCGAGCGCCCGGATGCCCGCGGCCGCGTCCGGCCGGGGCTCGTCGCGCACCGCGATCAGGCCGATGTGGGCGCCGTCCACGGAGACGACGACCACCGTCTTTCCTTGGTTCTCCCACTCGGCGACCGTCCGCGCCGCGTCGGCCGGGAGCGGCGCCTGCCCGGCGGCATGGGAGGGCGAGCCGACGGCCACGCGCTTGCCGGTCACGACCGCCTCGACGGCCTTGCCCGGGATGGCCCGCGAATCCTTGGTGGGGCGCAACGGGATGCCATTGGCGTCCGCCCGCTCCAGGATGGCGCGGCCGAGCGGATGGCTGGAGCCGTTCTCCACCGCGGCGGCGAGGCCGAGCATGGTGCGCTCCGGGCCGGAGAGGGCGAGGAGGTCGGTCACGCGCGGGCGCCCTTCGGTCAGGGTGCCGGTCTTGTCGAAGGCGACGGTGCGGATCCGGCCGATGGCCTCCAGGGCGCCGCCGCCTTTCACCAGCAGGCCGCGTCGGGTGCCGACGGCGAGGCCGGAGGCGATGGCCGCGGGCGTCGAGAGGACGAGGGCGCAGGGACAGGCGACCAGCAGCAGGGCCAAGCCTCGGTAGATCCAGGTGCCCCAGTCTGCGCCGACGACGAGCGGCGGCGCGACGGCGACCAGGGCCGCCACGGCGACCGCGATCGGCGTGTAGACGGCCGAGAACCGCTCGATGAAGCGGGCTGTCGGTGCCTTGGCGTCCTGCGCCTCCTCCACCAGGCGGATGATGCGGGCGATGGTGTTGTCGGAGGCGGGCTTCGTCACCCGGACCTGCAGCGCGCCGGAGGCGTTGATGCTGCCCGCGAAGACGGAGGCGCCCTCGGCCTTGGGGACAGGGACGGACTCGCCGGTCACCGAGCTCTCGTCCACCTCGGACTCGCCCTCGGCTACCTCGCCGTCGGCCGAGACGCGGTCTCCCGGGCGGATCAGGACGAGGTCGCCGACCTTGAGGCTGGCAGCGGGCACCTCCCGCGCCGTGCCATTCTCGATGCGCAGCGCGGTTCTCGGCACCAGGGCGCCGAGCGCCTCGATGCCCGCGCGGGCACGCCCGGCCGCGACGTTCTCGAGCAGCTCGCCAATGGTGAAGAGGAACACCACCACGGCCGCCTCGGAGGTCGCGCCGATGGCGATGGCGCCGACGGTCGCGATCGACATCAGCATCTCGATGCTGAAGGGCGACCCGGCGCGTGCCGCGGCGATTGCCTTGCGGCCGAAGTAGACAAGGCCGAGCAGGGCGGCGGGCAGGTAGACCCAGTGGTCCAGGGCCGGGACAGCGAGCGAGACGGCAAACCCGGCCACCATGAGGGCGCCGATCGCTGCGGCGAGCCGCGCCTTTTTCCCCTTCCACCATAGCTGGCGTGGGCGAACAAGCGCCAGGTCGGCGGCGGCGCCAGGCTCGCCCGCGACCACCCGCGGCGCCTCGACGGGGGCGACGCCGTAGCCGAGCTTACGGATCTGCTCCTCGACGGCCGAGCGCGGCGTGGCCGCCTCGTCCAGCCGGAAGGCCAGAACCTGGCTGTGGTAGTTGACCCGGATGTCTTCGGCCCCGCCGAAGCGGCCAACCGCCGTTTCGATTTTCGAGGCGCAGGACGGGCAGTCCATGCCCTCCACGTGGTATCGCAGGGCCGACCTGGACCCAGGGGCCAGTTGAGCCGTTCCGCCGTCAGCCATCGCCGCCACCCAGTCCTTGCCAGTCACGCCAGAGGCGCGACGCCGTAGCCGAGCTTGCGGATCATATCCTCGACGGCCGAGCGCGGCGTGGTCGCCTCATCCAGCCGAAACTCCAGGGTCTCGGTCTTGTAGTTGACCTGGATGTCCTCGGTGCCGCCAAGGTGCTCCACCGCGTCCTCGATCTTCAAAGCGCAGCTGGAGCAATCCATGCCGTCGACCCGGTAGCGCAGGTCCACCCGCGTCCCGGGAGCCGTAGTTTCGCTGTTGGCCATCGTTTGCCTTCCCTTCCAGGAATGTGCCCGCCGGTTGGCGCGCGGACAGAAGGCTCCCTACATGGACCCTGTAGCCACTACAGGGTCAAGGGAATGGTTGTGGAAAAGCCCCTGAACATCGGCGCCCTTGCTAGGGTGACCGGAACGAAGGTGGAGACCATTCGCTGGTACGAGCGGGTCGGCCTGCTCCCGGTGCCCGCCCGCAGCGCGGGGAACTATCGAACCTACGGCGAGCCGCACCTCGGCCGCCTGAGCTTCATTCGGCGCGCCCGGGACCTTGGCTTCTCGCTGGAACAGATCCGCGCCCTGCTTGACTTGGCCGAGGACCGCGAGCGCTCCTGCGACGCGGTGGACGTCATCGCCCGCGAGCACCTGGACGAGGTGGACCGGAAGATCGCCGACCTGCAGGCGCTGCAGCGAGAACTGGCCTCCCTCATCGGGCAGTGCCGTCACGGCAACGTGGCGGAGTGCCGCATCATCGAGGCGCTTGCCCCGCCGAAGTAGACGTGTTGGATGCGCGTTGTTCTCGATGAATGATCAGGCGGGCCAACAGATCGCTCCGGGCAGGCTGAAGGCCAGCAGCGTCGAGGCATCCCTTCCCGGCGCAGACATGCTGATGTCCCTCATGCCGAGGGCTTCCAGGCGAGGAGGCGCAGGGCATTCAGCGTCACCAGCACCGTGGCGCCGGTGTCCGCGATGATGGCGGGCCACAGCCCGGTCACGCCCATCAGAGTCGTCACGAGGAAGACCGCCTTGAGCCCGACGGCGATGGCGACGTTCGCTTTCACGTTGGCCATGGTGGACCGCGACAGGCTGACGAGTTCGGAGACGCCGGTCACGCGATCCTTCAGGACCGCTGCATCCGCTGTTTCCAGGGCCACGTCAGTGCCGCCGCCCATGGCGACGCCCACCGAGGCTGCCGCCAGCGCCGGGGCGTCGTTGATGCCGTCACCCACCATGGCCACGGAGCCGGACGACCGGAGGGCTCCGATCTCGCGGAGCTTGTCGTCCGGCAGCAGCTCGGCCTTCACGTCCAGGCCCAACCCCTTGGCGATGGCCGCCCCGGTCCGGGCGTTGTCGCCCGTCAGCATCACGGAGCGGATGCCGATCCGCGAAAGGGCGGCGATGCCCTCGGCCGCGTCGCCCCGAGGCTCGTCACGGAGCGCCAGGACGCCCGCGACGGTGCCGTCCGCCAGGATCACGACGGCCGTCTTGCCCTCGTTCTCCAAGCGGGTGACCGCCTCGGCCAGTCCGCCGAGTTGGGCGCCCGCCTCCGCGGCGTGGCGCGGGCTGCCGACGCTGACCTTGCGGCCGTCGACCGTGGCGGTGACCCCCTTCCCGGGCACAGCAGCCTGGTCGGAAACGGGCGGCGTCGCGACGCCCCGCGCTTCCGCCGCGGCCACGACGGCCTTGGCCAGGGGGTGCGAGGACCCCTGCTCGACCCCGGCCGCCAAGGTCAGCAGGTCGGACTCGGAGGTTCCCTGCGCAGGCAGGATGTCCGTCACCTTGGGATGACCCTCGGTCAGCGTGCCGGTCTTGTCGAAGGCCACGGTCTTCGCCGCGCCGATCTCCTCCAGGGCGGCACCTCCCTTGATAAGTAGGCCGCGCCGGGCACCGGCGGACAGGCCGGAGGCCATGGCGGCTGGCACCGAGATGACCAGGGCGCAGGGGCAGGCGATCAGGAGGACGGCCAGCCCGCGGTAGACGCTGGTCCACCAGTCCCAGCCCAGCAGGAAGGGCGGGACGAGGATGACCAATGCTGAGACGAGCATCGCGCCCGGCGTCCACCAGGTGGAGAAGCGCTCGATGAAGCGCTGCGTCGGTGCACGGGAGGCGGTGGCCTCCTCCACCATGCGGATGATGCGGGCGATGGTGTTGTCGGTAGCGGCTCGGGTCACGCGCACCCGCAGGGCGCCGTCGGCGTTGATGGAGCCCGCCACGACCGCCTCGCCGGGGCCGCGGGACACGGGGATGCTCTCCCCGGTGACGGGGCTCTCGTCGAGCGCGGACCGGCCTTCCTCAATGGTGCCGTCGCAGGGCACGCGGTCGCCGGGGCGGACCAGGACGAGGTCGCCGACGGAGAGCTGGTCGGAAGGCACCTCCTCGGTGGAGCCGTCCGCCCGCAGGCGCCGCGCCGTCCGAGGCATGAGGTTGGCCAGGGCCTTGATGCCCGCCCGCGCCCGCCCGGCCGCCACATTCTCCAGCAGCTCACCCAGAGCGAACAGCAGGACGACCACGGCAGCCTCCTCGGCTGCCCCAATGACGGCGGCGCCCGCCGCAGCGGTCACCATCAGGGTCTCGATGGAGAAGGGTGTCCCGGCCCGGGCCAGGGCGAAGGCGCGGCGGCCGAACGGAACCAGGGCCACGAGGGTCGCGGCCAGGAAGAGCGGGTAAGTCAGCCGGGCGGGAAGAACCAGCGACAGGGCGTAGGCGCCGAGGACCAAGGCGCCGAGCAGCCAGACCAGGCGTGCCTTGCCCGTGGCGTACCAGGGCTTCGTGGCATCGGCCGGATTCTCGTGGTTGGCATGTGAATGGCCGAAGGTATCGCCGTGGCCATGTTCGCCGTGATCGTGGTCCGCTTGGTCATGCCCGGCATGGTCACGCTCCTCCGCGGCATGGGCGTGACCGTCAGCAGGAGCCACGACATCGTTCGCCGGGAGCGGCCGAGCCGTGTAGCCGAGACCTGCCAGCGACTGCTCGATGGTGGTGGCGCTGGACGCGCCTGGCTCCAGCCGGACCGTCAGACGCTCCGCGATGAGGTTCACCGAGACGTCCTTGACGCCTGGAAGGCGGGTGACCGCCTTCTCCACCTTCGCCACGCAGGAGGCGCAGTCCATGCCCTCCACGCGCCAGGACACGGACTGCCCCTGGCTGCCGTTCCGTGTGCCGTCCATCTAGCGACCTCCTGCTGACGGCTTCTGAGATGGGACCTCCAGTGGCTGGAGGTTCAAGGGAGAATTTGCGGGCCGCCCTGGGGAAACGCCCGCCAGGGTCACCCGTCAGTGGCGGTGCCCTGCTTCCGCGGCGCCCCAGTTGTCCGTCGTGGTGCCCCCGTGGGCGCCCGCCAGCTCGGCCTGGACGGTCGCGTGGGTGATCCTGAACCTCTCGGCCAGCATGGCGCCCAGCGCATCCTCCAGGCGGTCCTCCCTGGCCAGGGAGGGATCGACCACCACGTGGGCCGACAGGGCCACCTTGCCGCTGGTCAGGGACCAGACGTGCAGATCGTGGATGTCCCGCACCCCCGGCGTGTTCCGCATCGCGGCCTCGACGGCATCAAGGTTGATGCCGCGGGGCACGCTCTCCAGCAGCACGTCGATGGCCTCGGAAAGGAGGGTCCAGGTGCGCGGAAGAACCCATAGTGCGATGCCGATGCCGAGCACCGGGTCCACCCAGGCCCAGCTTGTCGCCCAGATGACGCAAGCGCCGACGATGACAGCGATCGAACCCAGGAAGTCGCTCCAGACCTCCAGGTAGGCGCCCTTCACGTTGAGGCTGCTCTCGCTGCCGCCCGCGAGCAGGCGCATGGAGATCCAGTTCACCAGCAGGCCGAAGGCGGCGACGGCCAGCATGCCAATGGTGCCGACCTCGGCGGGCTCGCGGAAGCGCTGGTAGGCCTCGTAGAGGATGTAGATGGCCACCAGGAACAGCAGCGAAGCGTTGAAGGCAGCCGCCAGGATCTCGAAGCGGTGGTAGCCCCAGGTCCGGCGCCTGTCCGCTGAGCGGCGGCCGATGCGGATGGCGACGAGCGCCACGGCCAGGGCCAGCGCGTCGGTCAGCATGTGGGCCGCGTCGGACAGGAGCGCGAGGCTGTTGAAGACGTAGGCGCCCGCCACCTCGGCGAGCAGGAAGGCTCCCGTCAGGCCGAGCGCCTTCGTGAGTGCCGACGAGTGTGCGTTGCCCACCCCGTGATCGTGCCCCTGTCCCATCGGACCTCCTCGTGGGTTCAGCCGCCGATCCTGTCGAGCGGCGTGGTGCCGGGCGCCTCACCAAGGGTCGGCAAGGCGCCCGGGCCAGGGAAACCTCAGAACCGCGCCTGTCCGCTGCGCCCGGCCGGGTTCTTGATCTGCAGCGTGACGGAAGTCCCGCGGGCAACGGGGGTCGCCGCCGTGCCGGTCAGCGTGTTCTCCGCCCCCGGTGCGAGCTGGACCACCTGACGGGACTGGCCAGAGCCGACCAGGGCCGAGGCCGTGTACCCGGCCGAGGAGACGGGCTTCCCGGCCTCGTCGTAGAGATGGACCGTGAGCGTCCGCTCGGAGGTCAGCAGCTCGGCGTGGACGCCGACCACGTCCTGCATCTTCCCGCCGTGCGGGCCCTGGTCGCCGTGGCTGTGGCCCTGCTGGGCCATGGCGCCGGTGGAGAGGGCGGCGACCGCGATGGCGGCGAGGATGGTCCTGCGCATGTCTGGATCCTTCTGGAAGGGTGGTCAGTTTCCGGGAGCCGCCCGGGAGGACGGCTCCCGGCACTCTCACTCGGCCGGGGCGTGCCCGGCCCCGGCGGGGACGGACTCCTCGGCCGCAGGGACCTGCACCCGCCCGAACCGCACGTAGAGGGCGGGCAGCACGAGCAGGGTGAGCAGGGTCGCGGTGATGAGGCCGCCGATGACGACGGTCGCCAGCGGCTTCTGCACCTCCGCCCCGGGGCCGGTCGCGAGCGCCATAGGCACGAAGCCCAGCGAGGCCACGAGCGCCGTCATCGCCACGGGCCGGAGACGGGTCATGGCGCCCTGGAACACGGCGTCCCGCAGCGACAGGTGGCCGCGGAGGATGAGGTCCTTGATGGAGGTCGCCATTACCAGCCCGTTCAGCACCGCCACGCCTGAGAGCGCGATGAAGCCGACCGCGGCGGGCACCGAGAACGGCATGCCCCGCAGCCACAGGGCGAGCAGCCCGCCAGACAGCGCCAGCGGCACGCCGCTGAACACGACCAGCGCGTCCCGCACCGAGCCGAGCGCCGCGTAGAGCAGCACCAGGATCAGCAGGAAGCAGGCCGGGACCACCACCATGAGCCGCTCGCGCGCCTTGGCCAGGTTCTCGAACTGCCCACCCCAGGTGATGGTGTAGCCGGGCGGCAGCTGCACCTGCTCCGCGACCTTGGCCTGGGCCTCGGCGACGATGGAGCCGATGTCGCGGCCCCGCGCATTCGCCTGGACGACGACCCGGCGCCGCCCCTGCTCGCGGCTGATCTGGTTCGGCCCCTCGACCACGCGCAGGGTCGCGACCTGCTGGAGCGGCACCGATGCCGCAGGACGCCCGGCCACAGGCGGCAGCGGGACGGGCAGGCTCCGTAGCGTCTCGAAGTTCCCCCGCAGGTTCTCGGGCAGGCGCACCACGATGGCGAAGCGCCGGTCGCCCTCGTAGACCATCCCGGCCTCCCGCCCGCCGATCGCCGTCGCCACCACGGCCTGGACGTCGGCCACGCTCAGGCCCCGGCGGGCCACCTCGGCCCGGTTCACGGTGATCTCCAGGAAGGGCAGGCCGGTGGCCTGCTCCACCTTCACGTCCTCGGCGCCCTCGATGCCGTTCAGGATGTTCGAAATCTGCCCGGCTACCTGGAGCATCGGGCCGTACTCGTCGCCGAAGACCTTCACGGCGAGGTCGCCGCGCACGCCCGCCAGCAGCTCGTTGAAGCGCATCTGGATGGGCTGGCTGAACTCGAGCGCATTGCCGGGGATACCGGCCACAGCCTGCTCGATACGCTGGACCAGCTCCGCCTTCGGGAGGGACGGGTTGGGCCACTGGTCGCGCGGCTTGAGGATGATGAAGGTATCCGAGGCGTTCGGCGGCATCGGGTCGGTGGCGACCTCGGCCGTGCCGGTCTTGGAGTAGATGACCTGCACCTCGGGCAGCCGGGAGATCCGCCGCTCCAGCACGGACTGCATGGCCTGGGACTGCTGCAGGGAGGTGCTGGGGATGCGGAGCGCCTGCATGGCGAGGTTGCCCTCGTCCAGGGTCGGGATGAACTCCTGGCCCAGGCGTGAGAACAGGGTGAGCGACCCCAGGAAGAGCATCGCGCCGATCGCGATGACGGGGATGGGCGTCCGCAGCGCGCGGCCGAGGACGGGGGCGTAGGCCCGCTTCAGGGCACGGACGATCGCGACGTCCTTCTCCTGCACACGCCCGGTGATCCAGATGGCGATCAGGGCCGGGACGAGGGTCAAGGAGAGGATGAAGGCGAAGACCAGGGCGATGATGACGGTCATCGCCATGGGGATGAACATCTTGCCCTCTACCCCGGTGAAGGTCAGGAGCGGTGCGTAGACGAGGATGATGATGGCCTGCCCGTAGAGCGAAGGCCGGATCATCTCCTTGGCGCTGTCCGCCACGGTCTGGAGGCGCTCCGCGACGGTCAGCAGGCGCCCCTTCTCGTGCTGGCGCTCGGAGAGGTGCCGCAGGCTGTTCTCGGTGATGATGACGGCGCCGTCGACGATCAGGCCGAAGTCGAGCGCGCCGAGGCTCATCAGGTTGGCCGAGATGCCGCCGCGCACCATGCCGAAGGCGGTGAGCAGCATGGTCACCGGGATGACCAGGGCGGTGATGATCGCCGCCCGGATGTTCCCGAGCATCAGGAACAGGATGACGATGACCAGCAGCGCGCCCTCGCCGAGGTTCTTGGCGACGGTGTGGATGGTGGCGTCCACCAGGATGCCGCGGTCGAGCACCGTAACCGCCTCGATCCCCCGCGGCAGGGTCCGCCGGAGATCGTCCACCTTGGCGTGGACGGCCTCGGCAACGACCCGGGAGTTCTCGCCGAGGAGCATGAGGGCGGTGCCGACCACCATCTCCTGGCCGTTGCCGCTGGCGCTGCCCGTCCGCGGTGCCTGGCCGATGGAGACGCGGCCAACGTCCCGGAGCAGGATGGGCACGCCCTCACGGGTCGCGACCACGACCTGCTCCAGCTCCGCCACGCTCGTGACGCGGCCGCCGGACCGGACGACGAGTCCTTCGCCGCCCCGCTCCACGTAACCTGCCCCGGTGGAGACGTTGTTGCGCTCGATGGCCGTCGAGAGGTCTGCGAAGCTCAGGCCGAGGCCGATGAGGCGGGCCGGGTCGGGCTGGACCACGTACTGCTTGGTATAGCCGCCGATGGCGTCCACCCCCGCGACTCCCGGCACGTTCCGGATCTGCGGCCGGATGATCCAGTCCTGGACCGTCCGGAGGTAGGTCGCGCGGTCCGCCTCCGTGGCCAGGCGCTCGCGCTCAGGGGTCAGATAGCTGCCGTCGGCCTGCCAGCCAGGCTGGCCATCCGGCACGACATCGCCCTGGCGGCGGGCTGCGAAGTTCACCGTCCACATGGTGACTTCGCCGAGGCCGGTGGAGACGGGCCCCAGGCGCGGCTCCACCCCTTCTGGCATGGCTTCCCGCGCCTCGATCAGGCGCTCCAGCACCTGCTGGCGGGCGAAGTAGATGTCGGTGCTCTCGCTGAACACCGCCGTGACCTGGCTGAAGCCGTTGCGGGAGATGGAGCGCGTGCTCTCCAGCCCGGGGATGCCCGCCAGCGCCGTCTCGATCGGGAAGGTGACCTGCTTCTCGATCTCGTAGGGCGAGAGCGAGGGAGCCAGGGTGTTGATCTGGGCCTGGTTGTTGGTGATGTCGGGCGTGGCGTCGATGGGCAGGCGCGTGAGCGACCAGGCGCCCACGAGGGCCGCGATGACGGCCAGCAGCAGCACTGTCCAGCGGTTGCGGACGGAGAAGTCCAGGATGGGTCCTATCATGTCCGGGCGGGCCTCAGTGCGCGTGCCCGGCTTCGGACTTGCTCAGCTCGGCCCGGAGCACGAAGGCGTTGCCAACCGCGATCTCCGTTCCGGCATCCAGCCCGAAGATGACCTCGTAGCCCTGCGCGTCCTCGCGCCCGGTCTCGACCTCGCGAAGCTCGAAGCCCTCCTCGTTCCGCACGAAGACAACCTTCTTGCCCTCGACCTCCTGGACCGCGTCGAGCGGCACGAGGACATCGACGGCCTGCTCGGCGGTAGCGAGATGGGCGGTGGCGAAGCCGCCCGCACGCCAGTTGCCTTCCGCGTTCGGGATCTCGGCAACAGCCCGCGCCGAGCGCGTCTCGGGATCCAGGACCGGACTGAGAAAGACGATCCTGCCCTCGGTCCGGGCATCACCCTCGCCGGTGATCATCACGGTCTGTCCCTGGCGGGCCAGGGGCAGGTCACGGGGTGGGATGGTCAGCTCGACCCAGAGGACCGACAGGTCGGCGACCGAGAACACCTCGGCGTCAGCAGCCACCGAGGCGCCCAGCACGGCGTTGCGGGCGGTTACCCGGCCAGCGAGAGGCGCCCGCAGCTCGAGCCTCCGCAGCGTCGCGGCGGGCTGACGGGCCAGCGCACCGATCTCGGCGTCGGTCAGGCCCAGGGCCGCGAGACGGGCGCGACCGAGGTCGACCTTGATGCGGGCCTCCTCGGCCGCGGTCCGGGCCTGCAGGAACTCCTGCTCAGCCGAGATGCGCTGGCGCCAGAGGCGGGTCTCCCGGGCCAGGGTGGTCTCGGCCAGGGCGGCGGCGCGAGCGGCGGCGAGGAACTCGCCCTTCGCGTCCGACACCTCCCGGCTTTCCAGCACGGCCAGCACGTCGCCCGTGCGGACCTCGTCGCCCAGGGTCTTGCGGACCTCGGCGACGATCCCGCCGAGACGGGCGGTGACGCGCGCCTGCCTGTCCTGGCTGGCGGAGAGAACGCCGGGAACGGCGGCGCGGCTGACCAGCGTGCCGCCGCCGACAGGGGCGACCCGGATGCCCGCGGCCTCGATCCCCTCGGCCGTCATGGAGATGTGGCCCTCCTCACCGTGGCCCTCGCCTTCGGCGTGGCCGTGGCCGTTGCCCTTGGGCGCAGCGGCAGGAGCGGCGGCACGGGCGGTTCCGGCGGGGGTGGACTGCATCCCGAGGAGGCTGCGCGCGGTGTCGGGGATGGACGGGTAGACGACGGCCAGGGCGAGGCCGCCGACGGCGGCGCCCGCCATTAGGGTCATGCGGAGCATCAGCGGGCACTCCCGTTCGGGGCGTTCACGGGCTGGGTGGAGACGGCGGGCAGGTCGCCACGGAGGCGCTGCACCTGGGCGCGCAGGGCGTGGAAGGCCTGGATGGCCTCCACGAGCTGGGCGCGGGTGTCGGAGAGCGCCCGCTGGGCGTCGAGAACCTCCAGGAAGCTGAAGCGCCCCTCGCCGTAGCCAAGCGTCGCGAACCGGGCCGCCTGCTCGGCGGAGGGCAGCGCCGTGCGCCGCAGGGTCTCCACGGAGCGCCATGCCAGAGCAAGCCGCTGCTCGGCGGCGACGAGGGCGGCGACCAGGGCGCTACGCCCGCGCTCGGCCTCGGCCTCGGCGCGGGTCAGCTCGGCCTGGGCGCGGGCGATGCCGCCCTGGTTGCGGTCGTAGAAGGGCAGCGGGATGGAGGCGCCCGCGACGAAGGCCGTCTCGTTGCTGTCGCCGAAGCGACGGACGTCGCCCGAGAGGGTCACGTCAGGCACGGCCGTGGCGCGCTGGAGGGTCAGGTTCGCCCGCTGCTGGGCGACCGCCGCCTCAAGCCGGGCCAGCTCGGGGCTGCCCGAGAGCCGAGCCAGCGGGTCCGCCGGGACCGGGCGGCCGGGATTGGGGCCGATCTCGTCGAACCAGGGCTGCCGGGGGGCGAGTTCCACCCGAGGCACGCCGATGAAGACCGCAAGGTCGGCGAGGGCGATGTCCACCTCGCGCTGGGCACGCTCGGCCGCGATGTCCGCCGTGGCGCGGACGACCTCGGCCCGCTCGGCCTGGAGCAGCGGATCCCGGCCCGCCTCCACGCGGGCGCGGGCGGCCCTGAGGGTTTCGGCTGCCAGCCGTGCCCGCTCGCGCTCGACACCGACTAGGCGCCGGGCGGCCTCCGCGGTGGCCAGGGCGGTCACTACCTCGCGGGCGATCTCCAGCCGGGCGCCGGTGAAGTCGAGCACCGCGACCTCTCCGCTCCGGGCGGCGAGATCCATGCGGGCCGACCGCTTGCCGCCCAGCTCGATGCGCTGGGCGAGGCCCACCGTGCTCTCCAGGGTCCGGAACGCCCGGTTCTCTTGGCGGCCGCCGAACCCGCCGAAGTTCTCGAAGCTGCCCCTCAGTTCAGGGTTGGGCCGGAGCCGCGCCTGGAGGGCGTCCGCCTGGACGGCCTGCCGGGCAGCCCCGGCACCCCGGAGGGCTGGGGAAATGGTGAGCGCGGCCTCGACGGCCTGCTGGGGCGAGGTGACGGTGAGGAACGCCACGGGCGGACGGGCGTCCTGCGCGAGGGCCAGGGCCGGGACGACGGCGAGAACCGCCGCGAGCCGAATAACGTTGAATGACATGAAGGCACCTGGAAAGACGGAGCACGAACGGGCCGGGCTCCGCCGCCCTCAGGGGTGGGCGGGCCGGACCAGCGGGAAAGCGTGTTCCGTCAGGCGCGTGGTGGTCTGGGCGGCAGTTCCGTCACGCCGGACAGCAGCACCCGGTCAGGTGCGAGGACCGGCTTGAACTCCGGATGGACGACGGCAGGGGCCGCGGCCGCAAGCACCGGCGGGAGCGGCGTCACCTTGCCGCAGAGATGGTGGGCGGCGTGGCACGGCAGGACATCCGGCCGCAGCGGCTCATCGCCCGGACCGCTGTTCCCGAGCATGATCTCGACCTGCTCGGCCGGGGCGGGAACCGTCGAGGCACCTGCGTCCGTCGAGACCACCACCGACAGGAGCATGAGTGCGCACATCATCACCGAGAGACCTCGGCGAAGGATCCTGGTGGCCAGCGATGTCGTCAGGGCGAGCATGCTAGACCAAGTCTAACGCAGCTGTAATCCGGTGTCATCGGGAGACGGGTGGACATCTTGTCTCACCACCCCTGTCCCTGATGCACGGCGGGCCAGGGGGGCACATAGCCACCGAGGCCCTATATTCTCCAGGATGGTCCTGACCGAGGAGGCACCATGGCGAGGCTGACGATCGGCGACCTCTCGCGGGAGACCGGGGTGAAGGCGACCACGGTCCGCTGGTACGAGGCCGAGGGCTGGCTGCCTCCTCCCGCCCGAACCGAGGGCGGGCACCGCTCCTATGGGGATATCCACCTCCGGCGGCTCGGCTTCATTCGCCATGCCCGCGAACTCGGCTTCTCCATGGAGGACATCCGCTCCCTGCTCGCCCTCGCCGACCGTCCCGGGGCCGACTGTTCGGCAGCACACGCCATCGCCATGGCCCACATCGCCGAGGTGGACGCCCGGATGAAGCGCCTCGAGGCGCTTCGATCGGAATTGCAGCGGATGGCCAGCCAGTGCGTGGGCGGCCACATGGAGGAGTGCCGTATCATCGAGACACTGGCCGACTTTGGGCATGGGCACTGTACTGCCCCCATACATGGGGAGCCGGCGTCACGTCTGGGCTGAGCGATATATCGTTACGATGTCGTAGTAGTATCGATGGATCGAGGACGGCAGGCCGGCGAAGCCGGCCGGGCGAGTGGAGCGCAACACCTGATCTTTTCAGGTTCGGCCAAATTACGACTCTGTATTATCGTCCTTCACAGTGCCGCCCCGCCATCCTGGCGGCCAAGGCATCGCAGCGTGCGCTTCCGCGACGCGGCGCAGCGCCGCCGCCTCCTCGTCAGATAGGGGCCGTATGCCACGGGGATAGCGCACCCACTCCCCCCTATCGCACCCCATCTGGTCAGAAAGCTCGCGTAGCTCGGGCGACAGCGGCGCATGGACCGCTGCCAACCCCTCTAACCATCCGCCGAAGTCGTCGCGGATCTCGTGCCGCCCGTTGGCCATCTGGCGCACCGCCGCTTGCCCCACGTTCAGTCGGCGTGCGAGGCCGCGCTTGGTCCAGCCGATCGTTTCCAGGCACTCGGCGAAGCGGGATGGGGACATAGCCATACGGACGGTAATGACCCGACGACGGCACCGGCCGCAACGTAGAAGGCCGCCCGGAGGCGGCCAGCGGCGAAGCACAGAGCGGGGCAGCGAGGGCGGGCCGAAGCCTGCCCGCACCACCTTAACGCGGTCACGACGAGGCCCCAGCGGCGCCCGGTGTAGCACGATAGGGCGGGATCGCCGCGGCGGCGCGCACGGCCGCGCGTTCGGTCAGCATGGCCAGCAACAGCGCCTCGCTCTCACCGTCGATCAGGTTGCAGATGATGGCGCGGCCGGCGGCATCCTCGACCACGGCAAGGAGGTAGGCGGGATCTTCTGAACTGGTGCCGAGCGCCAGGCCGTTGCCGGCGTCGTCATTGAGTACGAGCGAAATGCCCAGGATAGGCAGAGCGTGGAAATCCATAGTGCGGAGCTTTCGACGGGGTGGCACGCAAGGGCGGAAGGAAGGGCGGGGATCGCTCCCCGCCCCCACTGGTTAGGCGGCGCTCTTGAGGGCCGCCATGCGCTCGCCCAGCATCCACAGCGCCCGGTTGAGCTTCACGTCCTGGTCGATTCCCGTAACCTCGCGCGAGGTGATGCGGCGCGGGCGGTTGTTACCGTCCCTGCCCCAAGCCTGGAGGCCGCCGCGAATGGTGTTTTCCTGCACCCGGTTAAAGGTGCTCCACAGGTCCGCGCCCGTGTCCGCCGCCCGGCGGGCGGTGAGGAACTGTTCCGCCTGAATTGGGGAGGCGACGTTGCCCTCCTCGTCTCCAAAGCGGATCACGCGGGCGGCTTCCGCAAGGATGTTCTGTTCCTCGCGATTAAGGGCGACGCTGGCCCAGGCATCAGCGGCCTCAATGGCCTGGCGCGAGGCGCCGAGGACCTCGTAACTGCCCTCGATCACTTGGCGCACTACGTCGCCCTTGTGCGGCACCTTTACCGAGCGTTCCGGCCCGTCCGACACCACCATCCCATTGAGGCAGGCGAGGCGGAACACGCCTGCGGTGACGTGGTAGGCGCTGGTCCCATCGTGGGAGTTGATGAGCACGACTTCCGGAAAGGTCATGCCGACGCGACGCGGCTGGCTTGCCTGACCCTCGTGGCGGAAGCGGATCAGGTGCTTGGTGTGGCCGCTGCGGTCGGCGTCGCGCGGGCGGGTCTGCCGCGCCAGCACCGGCACAAAGCCTTCGCGTCGCAGACCCGCGATTACGTCCGCAGTCGGGATATAGGCGTAGCGCGCGGAGCGGGAGGAATGGGCCTCTGTCGCGAAGGCAGACGGGGCGAGCTGCATTAGCTCCCCGTCTGACAGTGGGTTAGCGCCCATCGCGGCGCGGGTGGAACCGAAGGAACGAGAAGAATGGAAGAACGTCATGCGGAGCGCCTTGCTCTAACCGCCGAAGCGAAGCGCCTCGGCTGAGAGGAACATTACCCCGACCCAATCCACCGGTCAACATTTTTAAATTAAAAAATTCATTTATATAGTAACGGGTGCGTGACCTTGTCTGTTGCGGCGGCGTAGGGTTCTACGCCGCCGGTGTGCTCTCGTTCTTGGTGGCAATGCTGGCCGCGATCATGCCTGCGATGATGGCTTGCGGCGTGACATTGCGGCCCGTCTCCATCGAACGACGGGCGCTTTCCTCTGTGAGGGCGAGCAGGTGCGCGCGCGGAATACGGAGCGTCAGTTGCGCCATGTCACCGCCGGCCGGGCGGCCAGGGCGGCGCTTGACCGGGGTGCCAGTGGCCTTGGCGTCGGGGCTAGAGCTGTCTGACATACTGGGATCCTGGAGAACATTCATGGTGGTTGATAAATTAAAAAACTAAACAACCACGATGCCCTCGGATGGGGAAGGCCCTACTGAGGTGTCCAGCGCCAAGTGTACAGACGTAATACGCTTTACGCATGGCGACGTACGTTGTAGTCAAGCCGTATTGACGCTTGCTAACTTGACGCACGGCGTCATGCGGTTGGAGCCACCATGTCGATCATCACTGTTGCCAGCTCAAAGGGTGGGCCAGGCAAGACAACGCTGTCCCAGATCATCGCGGGCACCCTCGCGGCGCGGGGGGTGAGCGTTGCCGTGCTCGATGCCGACCCGACTGCCGGCCTGTCCCGATGGGCATCCAGGCTCTACGAGGGAGCCGCCTTTGTCTGCCACCACGAACCGGACGAGGCGAAGCTGGCCCATTTGATCCATCGGATGGCCCAGGAGGCTGAGGTGGTAGTGGTGGACACAGCTGGCTTCGGCAACCGTGCCGCGACCGTTGCCATGACGGCGGCAGACGGGGTGCTGATCCCCATGGTGCCGGGGGAGGGCGACGTGACCGAGGCCGCCCGCACCGTTGAGCTGGTGGCCGGCGTTGCATCGGCAGCCCGCCGCGAGATACCTGCCCGTGTTGTTCTCAACCGCGTGCGGTCCTCGACGGCACTCTCCAAACACGCTGCGGCCGAGGCAGCGACCCTGCCAAAACTAGCCGCCTCCCTGTCTGACCTAGTGGCCTATGGGGAAATGGGCTTCTCAGGGCGGATGCCAGCTGGGAAGGCGGGAGCAGAGGCGGCAGCCCTGGTCGACGAGCTGCGGGAGCTGGGGTGGCTGCCGGGCAATCCCTCAGCGGCTGGAAAGAAAAAGACGCCGAGCGCCAAGTTACATGGCGTAAAGGCGCAAGACGTAAAGACGAAAGCCGTAAAGACGCAGGAGCCGCACCGTTGAAGGGCCTCAAGAGCACCAGGCCAGCGCCGCCCATTTCCCCTGACGAGATGCTACGGGCGGCCGGCGAGGCCGCACCGCAGCAGCCGCCGGCCATCGCCCAACGCCAGGGCGACGACAAGCCGGCTGTCCTGTCTGTCCGGATGACCGAAGGTACCTTGGAAGCCCTGGCCCGCTTCGCAATCGAAAAGGGCACGACGCAGCGGCGCGTGATCGCGGAAGCCCTGGCCAAGCATGGCGTGCAGGTATCCAGCCATGACCTGGAGGAACGGCCCCAGCCCAGGCGCCGCGGGCGGGGTTAGAACCGCCAAGCTGTCTTGCGTAAAGCAGTAATACGCAAGACAGCTTGGCGCTTGTCAGTCATAGTCATTCCACATGCGGGAAATGCGCGCGCGCAGCCCGAGGCAGAGCATCCCAACAGCCCCACCACCCCAAATCATGCCAAGCGGCTCCCAGAGCGGTTGCCCCGCGTCGAGTGCGGAGCGGATGCCCAGGAGGCCCGCGAAGGCGCATACGATGCCCAGGAAGCCCAGCACGGCCAGCAAGACCCTCGCTGGTCCCCGCACTAGGTAGAGCAGCGGGGCGAGCAGCAGCCAGGCAGCGGCGCGGAGTGCAGAGCCCACCCCGCGGATCGCCCGTGGGAAAGGCGCCGCCACTACGAGCGTGGCCCCGCCGGCGCCGCCGGCGGTGGCGCCTCATCCAGCCACAGCGGCACGGCGCAGGCCCGCCGGCCAGAGGCATCGGCCCAAACCGCCCGCCCTTCGCAGCGCGACAGGAGGCCTACAAGGTCATTGCGGCGGATGGCGTCGGCCCATGCCCGAGCCGAGGCCGAGCCGTCCGACAGCGCGGCGCGGATAATGCCCGTGGCCTCGCGCACTTCCGCCGCCTCCGTCGATCTTCCCCACAGATAGCCGCCGCCCAGCGCGCCCAGCAGCAGCACCGCCGCCCCGGCGCCCGACAGCACGGCCAAACGCCGGAACTGCGCGCCGGCCTGGCGCACGAAGTCGGCCCGGCATGCCTTCACGAGCTGGCGCGTCATCTCGGCCTGCGCTGAAGCGTCCAGCGGCTGCCGGCTAGACTCTACGTGGTCCAGCACTTCGCCCATGGCGCCGAGGCTGGCCCCGAAGGCCTCGAGAACCGGGCCGAGCGGGTCGCCCTCCAGTTGCGCCTTCGAGGCCGCGAGGCGCAGATCGGCCCGCGCGCGGCCAATCGCTGCGCGCGGGTCCGAGGGCGCCGCCGCAGTCGTCGTGCTCACGGAATCCAGGACCGGATCGGCACTAGGGACGCGGCCATGTCCGCCATCCACTTGCGGACGCGAGAGCGGTCGAACGGGCCGAGAATGGCGCCGGGCTGGTCGGCCGGGGTCTGGCCGTCGCGCGCTTGGCCGAAGCGGAGCCGCTTGCCTTCGATCTCGGCTGCAACGCCCGCATCCAGCCGCGGCATCCAGATCGGCACCGCCCCGCGCTCCACGGCGGCCCGGAAAGCGCTGTGCCGTAGCACGCGGGCGAAGGCGTCCTCCCGCGGCATGGTGGGGTCGGCCAGGCCGGCGTTGAGGATCAGCGCCGTGGCCTTGGGCTGAAAGCCCTGCGCCTCGTAGCCGGCCAGCACGCTCAGATCATCGACGCGTGGGGATAGGGTGTAGATCGCGACTGGATGCACGCCGGCCTCTTCCAGGCTGCCGGCCAGGTCAGGCACGTCCTCCAGCAGCTTGCCCATGCTCAGATCGCCGCCGCCCATGTCGAGCAGGGCGCTCTGCTTCTCGGTCATGACGAAGCCGAGCAATTCTTCTGCCCAGCGGGCGACACCGGTGGGATCGTTTGTATCGGGCTGCGCCACGTCGTTGACGAAGGTGGCCAGCGACCGGTTCTGCGGATCGAGCGCCGCGGCGATCGGGGCCGGCTGCCCGGAGCGGGCCTCCTCCAGGATGTAGCGCAGCAGCGTGGTCTTACCGCTGCGGCCCGGCCCCATGACGAACAGCGCCTTGGGACCGTCCCCGAGGTCTACGGCCGGCACAGTGGGCAGGGCTGCAGCGGCGCCGTCGCGAGGACGGGCCGCCGGTCCGACCGGGATCTCCCGCTCGCCCTCAATCGAGCGGGCCCGGCCGAATAGACGAGGGCTAGGCGTGGGGGAGGGGGCGGGCTGGGGCGCTACGGACGGGGTGTTCTTCATGGCTGGTACTCTGGTCATTTCAGGGACGCTGGCTTGAACCGCGGGGGCGGCTTCGGATCGAAGGCGCCTTCGGTCGGATCAAAGGCCGGGCGAACTGGTGGGGAAGGTGCCGCTGCGAGGGCAGGAGGCGCGACGGGTGGAGGAGGCGTTGGGGCGGCTGTGGGAGCGGTTGCGGGCGTGCGGGAAGCTCCAGCCTTCGCCACGGCCATTTCCGCCTTGGACCGTCGCCGTCGCTGTCCCTTAGCGTTCAGGGCGCCTGTGACGCGATGGTAGGCCCGCCGCACCGCTTCCGTTTTTGGCGGCTCGCCGTTGGCATCACGGATGCCCAGGTCGGCCAGGGTGCGGGCAATGCTGTCCCAACTCGGCCGAACCGTGTTCATCCGCTCGGTGATCAGGGCATGGTGTTGGCGCATCCAGCCGAGCAGGGGAGAGCGGCCCGAAAGCTGGCCGAATGCCTCCTGCGCCATCTTGGTCGCGGGTGGGGTGGAAGGGTCCGCCAAGCCGATCATCCGTAGTTGCAACTGCTCGGGATCCTGGCCCAAGGGAGCCCATAGGTGCAACCCCGCGTTCCCAATTAGATACGTATAAGGCACCGGTTCGACACCACTAAGAGACGTTTAAGACACATAGAGGGAACGTCGAAGGCATAACGAAGGGACAAAGACAGACAGGAACAGACAGAGTTACCCGCTGAGGAGACAGGAGAGGCACAAGGAAGAGATAAACAGGACACAAGAGACGGGGGGAGGGGAGTAGAGAAGGTCACTACAGACCATTGCACCCTAGAAGGTGCTGGTCTCATCCCCGCTGGGGATGGTTAGGTGGCGCCCGACCACTGCTACCGAGGATGCCGCTTTGTCAGACGCCATCGCCGCCGAGCTGGCCCGCCTCCGGGACACCGTTGAAACGCTGACCCAGGGGCTGCGGATGATGGTGGAGACGCAGGGCACCCACACCGAAATGCTGCAGGCGATCATGGAGGCGGCGACCGAAGAGGCCGGCGAGAGCCCGTTACCGGGGCTGCTGACGCAGATCGTGCAGCGCCTGGATGAGCAGACCGAGGTCCTGCACCGCATCGAGGCTGCTGCCAGCGGCAGGCCGGTGGACGATGACGAGACCCCTGCTGGGCAGCGCCCGGGGCCGGCGTCACAGCAGTAGCAGGTCCGTCTGGTGCTGACCTTTCGCAAGGGCGCAGCCACCGCCATTCCGGGCGGCGCACGGGCGATGGCCGATCACCTGATGGAGGAGACGCTATCGCCCGAGGCCGTGGCGATGGGCGACTATTACACCCGGAACCGGGCGGCCGAGCTGGGGGCTGGGCCGGGACCGGACGGCGAGCCGGGGCCGGAGGCGCCGCGCCGTGGCACCCGGCCGCAGCCGCGGCGGGACATGCATCCCGGCCTGGCATCGGCGCTGGGGATCGACCCGCACGGCATCCCGACCGTCGAACAGGTGAGCCAGATCCTCGCCGGCAGGCGCGCGGACGGGGGCGAGCTGGTGACGAACGAGGCCGCGACCACGCGCAGCGTCAGCTACATCGACCTGTGCTTCTCCGCCCCCAAGAGCGTGAGCCTGGCATGGGCCTTCGCTCCGACCGAGGCCGAGCGGGCGACCATCCTCCAGGCGCACCGAGACGCGGTCGACGCCTCGCTGCGCTACGTGTCCCGCGAAATCGGCCAGGTCCGCCGCGGCAAGGCCGGTATGGGCGGTACCGAGGCCGGGCACGTCGCCTGGATTGGCTTCGAGCACTTCACGGCCCGGGCGACCGCCGAGGTGAAGCGGCCCGACCCCAAAACCGGCGAGGTGACGACCGAGCTGCATACCCTACGGCCCGACCGTGACCCCTCCGGGGCCGGCGATCCGCAGCTCCACACCCATTGCGCGGTGCCCAACCTGGTTCTGACGGATGGCGGCCACCTAGGCGCCCTGGACCTCAAGGCCGCCCACGGGCGCATCCACGAGTTCGGCGCCTTCTACCAGGCGCAGATCGCCGCGAACCTGCGGCGCGTCGGGGTAGCAGTTGAGCTGGAGGAACGCACCGGCATGGCCAGGCTGCCAGCCATCTCGGAGACGGTCTGCGAGGCATTCAGCAAACGCACCCGCGACGGCACCGAGGCGGCGCGGGCGGAGGCAGCAAAGCGCAGCCTCGATTGGGACGCGATGACGCCGGACATGCAGGTGGACTTCCTTAAAGGCGGCACGAAGGCGGCCCGCAAGAACAAGGAGGACGACCTCAGCGACTTCGTCGCCTGGCGAGGCCAGGCCGCGGCCATCGGCTGGGAGCACCGCGGCGTCGTGGTGTTGCAACGCCAAGGCACCGAGGCGCCACGGGAGCAGAGCCGGGCAGCCCGCCTCGAAGCCGCCTACGAGGCGGCGTTGCCCTTCCTCGAAGCAGAGTTCTCTCGCGCCTCGGTCCTCAACGGGGCGGACCTACGCGCCGCGGCGGCCCGCGCCCTGATCGCAGCCGGCATGACGCCGGGGGCGGAGGGCGGGCGGGCGGACGTGGACGCTCTGACGCGGGCCATGCGCGAGCGCGGGGTGCGCCAGGATGGGCAGCTCACGGGGCTGGTGTGGGGCCGCGAAGGCGAGCGCGACGAGGTACGCGTGACGACGGCGCTGCACGTCGCCCAGGAGGGCGAGGCCGTGGCGCTGGCCAGGGCCGCCGCGGCGAACCGCAGCCGTGCCCTATCCCCCGCCGCCCTGGCTGCCGCGGTGGAGCGCAGCGGCCTGGATTTCGGGGATGACCACGGAAAGGCCCAGCACGCGGCCATGGTGCGCCTTGGCACGGGCGGCGCTGTGGGCGTGGCAGTGGGTGTCGCAGGGTCGGGCAAGACCGCCCTCCTGCGCCCCCTGGTGGATGCCTGGAAGACGCAGGGCGACAATGTGATGGGCGTGGCCATCGCCTGGCGCCAGGCCGAGCCGCTGAAGGAGGCCGGGGTAGGGGAGGTCGCAGCGCTAACGGGGTTCCTGCATGGGGTTCGTGCCGGCCGCATCTCGGTCGGGCCGCGGACGGTGGTGGTGGTGGACGAGTTGGGGCAGGTGGGCGCTCGGCAGATGCTGGAACTGCTGCGGCTGCGCGCGGAACACGGCTTCCGGGTGGTGGCCGTGGGCGACGACAAGCAATGCCAGGGCATTGAGGCCGGGCCGGTGGTCAATCTCATGCGCCGGGCGCTGGGATCGGAGGCGGTGCCCGAAATCCTCTCCACGCGCCGGCAGCGTACGGAGCGGGAGCGCGAGATCGCCGGGCTGTTCCGCGACGGCAAGGCGGCCGAGGCGCTGGCCATGAAGCGGGCGGACGGCACGGCCGAGGCAGTGCCGGGGGGCTACGACGACGCCGTGCGCCGGGTGGCCGAGCTGTGGCGGCAGCGGCGGGAGGCGAACGCGGGCGATGCCGGGTTCAGCATCAGCGTCACGGCGCCGACCAACGCTGACGCCCGCGCCGTGGCCCTGGCGCTGCGTGAGGAACGCCGGGCGATGGGCGAGCTGGGGACGGACGTGGTCAGCATCCGCGCGACCGACCAGGCCGGCGCCGCCTATAATCTGACTCTGGCACCGGGTGACCGGGTGCGGTTGTTCGACCGCCTCAACGCCCGGTTCCTGGATGGCGGCCGAGGCAACATCGGCAACAACGGCAGCGTGCTCGAGGTTCGCGATGTGAACGCGGAGGGGATCGTGCTGCGGACGGCCGCTGGCCGCGACGGGGCGGTGTCGTGGGAGAGCCTGGCCGACAAGAAGAACGGCCGCACGCGGCTGGCGCCGGGCGACGTGCTGACCATCGACGCAGCCCAGGGCATCACCAGCAGTGAGCACATCAACGCCATGCCGGCCGGCTCCGCGGGGGTGCAGGGCTTCAAAGGTTACACGGCCGAGAGCCGGCACAAGGACTCCGCCTGGCTCATCACGTCAGACGGGGCTGAGCGGCGCGAGGTGATGGTGCGCCGGGCGCTGGGGGATGCGCGCCCTGTCACTGCGGCGGACGTCTGGGAGAACGTGGCGCGGAACCTGGCGCGGCAGCCGGCAAAGGCGTCGGCGCTCGATTTCATGGACCGCGCCCGCGACATCGGCCGTACCGCCACACACGCCATGCAGGCCGGATTTCGCCGGGCCGAGACGCGGGAAGCGGCCGGCGAGCCGCGGACGACGCTGGGGGCGCAGCTCCGCGACCGGCGCGATAGCCGGGCAGTGGAACAGGCGGTGGAGCGGTGGTGGCAGGCGCTCGATGCCCGCTGGCAGGCAGTGCGCGAGCTGGCCGACCGGCTGCGGCGGGCTGGCGGGGCCGTTCTGCAGGACCTCGGGCGCGAGGACCGGAGGCCGGCCGAGGGCGAGGCCAGGGCGGTGCGCGACCGGGCGGCGGACAACCAGGCGCGCAGCCGGGCGGCGGCCGAGCGGCACCGGGCGCCCCGGCCCGCGGGTGAGCGCCAAGCAAAGCCGGTGGACGCGGCGGCCTACTGGCGGCGCACGGCGGCGGGAAAGGACGGGTCGCTACGACCGAGCGTACGGCGAGCAGCGCAGCGCAGGCGCGAGGAGGGCGCCGTGGCCGCGGTCGCGGATCGCTTGGCGCTTGCTCTGGACGAGCGCAGCGCCGTTCTGGCGGGCGTGGGGCAGGGCAGGGGTCAGAAGCCCGCCCAGGCGGCGCAGGGGCCGTACCAGGGCCGCGACGGGGCACAGGCTCCCGCCAGCCTCGCGGCGTCGTCTCAGGCCATCCGTACGCCATCCCCGGTTATCCCCCCATCCTCCCCGCGCGCCGTCGCAGCTCCGGGGCGGCGGGCGGCGCCGCGCTTCACCGAGGCCGACGCCGCGGCGGACTTCGCCGTGGCCCTGCACAGGGCCGGGCTGCGCGTCGTTGGGCCGGTGGAGATGGATGGGAAGATGCACAGGGTTCCCGTGGACGGGGACCGGAAGGGCAAGAAGTCGGGAACCTACATCGGGCATCTGGACGGCTGGCCCGCGGGCTACATCCGCAACTACAAGACCGGAACCGAGATCCGCTGGAAGGCCGAGCGCCCGGTGGTGCAGATGGCGCCGGCCGAGCGGGCGGCGTTCGCGGCCGAGGCCGCAGCGAGGTCTGTGGAGCGGGCGCGCGAGCGCCATGACACCCAGGAGCGGGCGACGAGGATGGCGCATCGCCTATGGGCCGCGGCGGCACCGGCCAAGGATCACCCTTATCTCGCGGCCAAGGGCGTGAGGGCGCACGGGCTGCGGCAGGACCGGCGCGGCCGGCTGTTGGTGCCGGTTCAGGGAGTGGACGGGCGGCTCTGGGGCGTGCAACGGGTGGACGTGGACGGGTCCAAGCTGTTCCTGAAAGGGGCCAGGACCGAGGGCGGGCACGCGCTGCTCGGTGGCCGGCCGAGGCCGGGCGTGCCGCTGCTGGTCGCGGAGGGCTACGCTACAGGGGCTACGCTGCACGAGGCGACAGGGCTGCCAGTAGCCGTCGCTTTCAATGCGGGGAACTTGGCGGCTGTGGCGAAAGCCTACCGAGCGGCCGACCCGTCGCGGCCCATCGTCATTGCGGGGGATAACGACCACCACCTACCGACGCGGGCAGTGCCGCTGCCGAACGTTGGAAGGGAGAAGGCCGAAGCTGCGGCAGCAGCAGTGGGCGGCATCGCAGTTCTGCCATCTTTCCTGGCCGGCGATCGGGGAAGCGACTGGAATGATGTGGCACGACGTCACGGGCATGAGCCGGTGGTGGTGGCAGTGCGCGGTGCCTTGGCGGAGCTTCGCCGAAGTGACGAGGAGCGCGTGGAGTTGACCACAACCATGAGCAGAGAGACGCGGCAGGATCGTGACCGCGTGGTGCGAATCTAATACCAAGCGATCCCGGACAACCACGGTGCCAATGCAGGGCACGCGCAGGGCAGGGGCATGTGCCGGTGGCCTCGTTGGCCTGCAGCTTATGCAGTTGCACCAGGCCGAGGCACAAAACCTGACCAGTGTTCTGCCAGAAGTGCATGTACGAGCTGCTCGCCCCGCCGTGAGAGGCGATCGATCCACTCCGTAGGCATGGCGGAGAAGTCGGTCGGGTAGGCATCGACGCTTTCACGCGTGACGAGATCCGCGGGTGGGTGCGCCAGGTTGCGGTCGTTCTGGCCAAGGTACGGCAGCAGAAAGTCGCTGATCCTGCCGGCCCGTTTGAGGTCGAAGAGGCGGGTCATCGCAAGGTTCTGTGCCCTAGCATGCACGCTCTCGAACGCCGCTATCAGGCGAGACGGCATGAAGGCGGCAGGATCGGCAATTTCGAGCCCGTAGCCCGCCCGGCAGGCGATAATGCGGTCAAACTTGCCCGCGTCCAAGCTGATCTGCGGGTCCCGGTCCGGCCAGAATGGCGCCAAGCCAAGATTATCGTAGACGCCGCCGTCTGTGAGGGTGATGCGCCTCGTGGCAGAGGCACCGTCCTTTGTGAAGGTCACCCGTTCATCGAGCGCCGGCAACGCCACCGGGTAGCTGGCGGAAGCCGCGACAGCGTGCGCAATTTCGACGCCCGACGCATCTGCTGACCCATAGCGCCAGCAATGCAGTCGCTCAGCGGTGAAGTAGAAGGCGGCCTTGGCGCGCAGCTCGCAGGCCACAATAATGAGCCGAGGGCGGTCCGACCGGAGCTCGGGCAATTTACGGCCTCCAAACAGCGTGTTAAAGGTCCGCTGCAAGATGGTCGTGCGGCTTGCCCAGCGCCGCAGCGGCGACTCACGCAGCCACCGGCAGTCCGGTCCGAGCCGCAGCCGCATGAGCTTCAGCCCGAGCCGGGTCATAAAGGCCGCCGACCGGTCGATCGCCAGCACAAAGGCAGTGGCCACCGCCTTGATGCCTTCGGGCGTGGTCAGCGCCGTCCTGATCGCCGGCATGACGAACCCGCGGGCGAGAACCTCCCGCACTCGGCGTTCAAACGCCTCGAAGTCTCCGGGCTCGCTGCAGTACAGGGCTGCCAGCACGCTGCCACCGGATACGGAGGAGATCACCGACACCTGGCTCAGCAGGCCCGCCTGATGCAGCCCGCGCAGGCATCCCAGGTGGAACGCCATGGCGCGCGATCCGCCTCCGGACAGTGCCAGCGCGATCCTGGGTGATGCCGATGTATGCCTGGCCTCACCCGCGCGCATGACCGATCGCCCGTTCCGCCTGCCCGCGTGATTGCCAGCCGGCACGCAGCCACGTCTCATCCCTACCGCAGATTGCCATCACATACGGCGTGCCCGTGGGACCCAGGTGGGTCTGGAGATAGCCGAACACCGCCTCATCATCGCGGCTCGGCCGGGCGGCGGCACCGTCGGGGTGGCTATGCCATTCACCGACATATCCAAGGGCGCCCGCTGAACGCTGAGCAAGGGCACCAACAGCCGCCTTTAGCTCCCGTGTCCCGCGGACGAAGTAGGTCGGCGCCTGCTGGCTGTCCGGCGGAGCGGGGAGGGCGGCCACGATATGGACCACCCCACGGGACGCATCGAAGCTACCGATGAGCACGCCACCGGTTTCGTGGGGAGCTGCGGCCCGTCGAAGGGCCTGCATTTGTCGCATCGCGTCGGTGGTGAGGATCACGCGCCAGCCCCCAAATTGGCAGCGATAAACCTTGGCCAAGGAAAGCGGGACGGCATGCACCGCGCCGGTCTCTACATCCAGACGCCAAGCATGTGCGACCTCTTTGGAGGCCTCCAGCACCTTCAGAAGATGCCCACCCGCTATGCCACACAGTGTTTGCACCTGCCAGGGAGGCAGCGGGCGCGAGAGGTCCTGGCACGCATTGGCGTAACGGATGAAGTCCACGCGCGCAGACCCCAGATGTCCGGCGAGGCTCGCATCCATGACCGCAGCTAGGAAATACTGCGCCTCAATCTCATCCAGCCGCAGCTCGCGGCTGGCGTCCTCGGCAAGCACGACGAGATCATTGCCCTCTGGATTGAAGAAGACGCTCGCAGCGCGCTTGATCACTTCATCATCGGCAAGCTTGGCCAGTACCGATGGAGAGGCGCTGAAATCCACCACCAGGTCTGCTGCCGCCAAGGCCTTCGCGATCATCTCGGCCGCTTCACCAGGTTGCAGGATATTGGCGTCGATGTGGGCGTTCCCACCTTCCGCCAGCACCCAATCCGCCAGCAGGCGAGCGGTCAGTGCCTTGGATTCGCCAATCAGCCGATTGGTCTGCGCCTGACGCACCGTGTTATGCGGCAGCACCTTGTCATCGTCGATAATCGTCCAGGTGCCCACACCGGCGCGCGTCGTGCCGACAATCACGTTCGAGCCGATGGCGCCTGCGCCGATGGCGACCAGTGCCCGATCGGCCGGGGACGGGTTACCTGAAAACCGACGCGCAGCCGCCCGATCGAGGCGCTGCACCACCCGCCAACCCATCAGGCCGACGAACGGAAGCTGCGTCGGCGGCGCGGCAGGAATGCGGCGGCCAGAGCGCTGGTCCTCTCCGCTGTAGCTGCGGCCAAATGCTTCTCCCAGCTCGCCCAACGTGGCCGTGGTCATGAACGCCCAGATCTCCCAGGCTTCCACAGGCCCATTCGCCTCGCGCTGCTTCGGCAGCGTGATGATGGACAAAGGGCGGCGCTGGTTGTCCTGCAGCTGATCGGGTTCGACTAGCCAATCACCGAGCGCTTGGCCCAGGTTCACCCCCATCGCCTCGACGAGCCGGCTAAGCTCCTCAAGGGAGTACGGCCGAGATCGCAGGGCGCCATGAATCTGAGGCGGCAGAACCAGGGAGAAAATGGGAAATTGGAGGCCCTTGGCGTCTTCGGCCGGCTTGCTGTCGACCGTTACGGTCAAGGTCTCGCCGCGCTTGCTGACGTCAACCACATGCCAAGTGGCGGGCGGCGGGCCTGCCGGGATGATGAGCGTATCAGCCACAGTAGGGATCAGCGGCTCCAGGGCCTGGCCGGCCTGATGGAGCGTGCCGGCGGCCGTCTGGGTGAACCAACTCCTGATCCGCTCGACGAGTGCCTGGGGTGTCAGCCCGCGGCGGAGGTCGTGCCAGTTCTCCTCCCAGATGCACAGGGCGCGCCCGTTTACCCCTGGCTCGAAGTTGGTATGAACGAGACCGAGCGGAAAATCCGCGCGGCGGGAAAGCACCGTCGGCGGATGCTCATCGGCCAGCCAGAACATCAGCCGGACCGGCTCCGTGTCGCCGATTGCCACCACCCGGTCCTGCGCCAGCTGCGGCTCGACGGTCAGGTCCACGACATCGCGCCCGCTGCCCTCGTCGAAGCCGATACCGTCGACGCGCGCGAATGGGGCGTCGGCGGCGCTGCGGAGGTAGTGAACGAGCTGGCGCGCGCGCGAGGAGCGAGGACTTTCGGTGCCTTCGTCGCTCATCCTGCGCGCGGCGCGGCACTGCTGATGATGGCGGCCGCGCCCCCGGCCAGCTTACGCACCGAGTAGCCCTGGCTGCCAACCTCCAGGACAAGAGGCTTAGGCTTGCTCTCAGAACCCGTTTCATAACGGCTGAGGCGGGGTGAGCGGCGGGAGTTCTGCGCGTTCGGAGGGTGTCTGACGTCCTTCGAGGTGGCCCATGTGGACCCCTGCCGCCCGCGCGCAGCTTGCGCGCGGCTCCCAGCCTTATGCAACGTGCCTAACCGATGCCGAGTGGGCCCTGGTCGAGCCCTTCTTGCCAAGCCCTGCAAAGACCGGACGACCCCGGTCCTGGCCGATGCGGCGGGTGGTCGATGCGATCCTCTACGTGCTCCGTACCGGCTGCGCCTGGGCGCATCTGCCCCGCGACTTCCCGCCGCCCGGGACCGTGCACCGTTGGTTCCTGCGCCTCTCGCGCCGGGGCACCTTCGAGCGACTGGCGCACGCCCTCATCATGGCCGACCGCGAGCGGGTCGGCCGAGAGGCCTCACCGACAGCGGCGGTGTTGGACGCCCAATCCGTCCGCTCGGGCGGTGTCGGCGTGAAAGGTGTCCGCGGCTACGATGCCGGGAAGAAGGTGACGGGCCGCAAGCGCCACGCCCTGGTGGACACGGACGGTAGGCTCCTGCTCGCCGCCATCTCGCCCGCCTGCCTGCATGACAGCCGAGGGGGTGCGGCCCTCCTGGCCATGTCGCGCCGCCCTTGGCCGTTCCTGGCCCGCTGCTTCGCCGACCGCGCCTACGCCGGTCCGCGGGTCGCCCGAGCCTCCCCCGTCGCCGTTACCATCATCGGCAGCGCACCCGGCCAGAAAGGCTTCGCCGTGCAACCCAGGCGCTGGGTGGTGGAGAGGTCCTTCGCTTGGTTCGGCCGCTGCCGACGCCTCGCTCGCGATCACGAGGCCACCGTCGGTTCCGCCGTCGCCTTCTTCACCCTCGCCGCCGCCATGATCCTCGTCCGGCGTCTGGCTCAGCCGTTATGAAACGGGGTCTCAGAGGGATGGGTCATCGTCACGAGGAACTGGCCACCGAGTTGCTTGGCAACGCGCTTGTAGTAGGCCGCCGTCTGCCAGTGAGGTGGCTGAATAGTGTCCTCACTCGGGACCGGGTCACTGGTGGAGACCAGAAGGCCCCCAGCTTGGCCTTGCGTCTCGTAGAGCCACTTCAGGTTCTCAGCCGGAGCCGTCTCGTCGTCGCCCTTCTCCGGACCAAGGGAGTTGTAGCTGGAGTGATGCGGGACGTTGATGATGTCCCACTCCAGCCGATGATCGTTGCCGTAATACCGCGTGATCCGCACGATGTCGTCGATCGTCTTAAAATCCACATCGGCGGAGAGGATCAGCTTGGTCTTTCTGCCGCCGACCTCGAACGTGGCCTGCACGAAGAGCGCCGAGTCATTGCGGATAATGACATCGCCGTCGCAATGCTCGGCGAAAGGCGAATGGGCGAAGAACTCGACGCCGTCATGTTCCAGGTTGAACTCGGGGCAAAGGGTGCCCGCATCTGTGATGAGATTGCGGCGCTTCGCCGGGTCGATGTCACGCTCCCGTAGGAACTCATCCAGCGCCTCAGGCCGCGAGAAAACGCGAATCCCCTTGCCTTCAAGGAAGCGATGCCGAGCTTCGGCGCGCAGCGTGCGGGCCTGTCCTGTGACGCCTTCCTCCAGGATCGCCGAGGCCGGCACCCACATCGTCTTGATCTTGATGCGGCCCTCACCCTGGTACTTCTTCGCGTGCTCGAGGTGGAAGACCTCCTTGGCACGCTTGCAGTGATCCGTGTCCAGGTGTGTGAAGGCGACGACGTCGATTTCCTTGCCGTCACCTAGACAGTCGCGCAGCTCCTTTTCCAGGTTGCAGCGCTTGTCGTCGGCGTTACCGGCCTCACGCATGTCCGCAAAGTCGAAGAGGGCCCGGCGGCCGTTCTCCAGTTCGATCAGACAGGTGTCAGCATTGCCGATAGGGAAGAAGCGGACGGTGTGCACCGGACCTCACGATCGCGTGTTTCCGCCTCAGAGATAGGCGTTCAGATCCTCCGATCAATAGGTCAGACTGCAAGATTTTGGACCCGGTACGGCCGAACCGATGCGCCTCTATATTGCCGGCTCGCTACTGCTACCCTACGCCGAACTGGTCACCCGGATCAGGTAATGCCGGCGTGACATGCTGGTCAGGTCCGTATCCCGCGCTGGCGTGCGGGTTTGACGGCATCTGCCTGCGGCCGTGCGGACTTCGCGGCCTGCCCGGCCGTAGCTACGCCTTGCCAGTATTGCGTCCCGGCCGAGGCTTGCCTCTGCACCGGCTGCTGCGTGCTGGCGTCCGCCGTGGCGGACGCTTCCCCTCGGCGTGGTGCCGGGTCATGCGCCTGGTTGGAGCCCTTGCTGTCGGACATGCCGTTTCTCCTATGCCGCCGCCTCTTTATGGAAGCGGCTGGCCTCGATCGCCGCCCGCAGCTCGGGGCGGCGGAAGTAGATCGCGCGACCGCAGCGCAGGGGCTTGGAGCCGCGCGCGAAGACGAACGCCTCGTCGCCGCGCACGTCCTGCATCAGCTCATCCGGCCGGATCAGCGCGCGGGCCATCTCGTGCCGGTTCATGCTGGTGCCCTTGGAGCGCGAGCCGGCTTCCAGGAGCTTGCCCTGACTGCCGGCGTTGCTGCCCTCGCTCTCGGCCAGGACCGAGTGCCCGCCGGCCGCGTCCGAGACCGACTTCGCGGTGTCGGTGTTCTGCACGGCCGCATACATTCGCCAGCTCACGCTATCGAACCAGGCGTTGCGGCCCTGCCGGCCCCACTGCTCCACGAGCTGGTCCTCGGCTTGGTAGAGCAGTTGCAGGGTGATCCCGTACTTCCGGCCGGCGTCGCGGGCGACCTCCAGGATCTTCATCGGCCCGAGCCGGCGGACTTCGTCCAGCATGAACAGCACCCGGCCCTGCACGGCGCCGTCCGCCTCGTAGAGCGCGTTCAGCAGCGCGCCAACGAGCACGCGCCCGACTGCAGGGGTGTCGCGCAGCACCTTGAGCGGGATCTGCAGGAACACTGTCAGCTTGCCCTCCGTCAGCTCAGAGGTGCGGCAAGAGGGTTCCGCGCCCTCGGTGCCCCCCGACACCAGATCGGCGTAGGCGGTGACGGAGAGCCAGGCGGTGTCGCCCGTGGCATTGCCGTAGATGCCCGAGAAGGTCTCAGGGACGATCTTTTTGATCGTGCCGGCGATGTCGCGGGCCATGGGGCTGTTCGACCCGGCGTGGATGCCTTCTAGGGCGTCTCTGCAAACGGAGGACGTTTCGGATCTGTGACCCCATATAGATGGGGTGAGACGAGGTGATTTGACGGAGGCGCAGTGGCGGCGGCTGGAGCCGCACCTGCCGCCTGAGAAGCCCCAAACGGGGCGACCGAACGCGCCGCATCGGCGCATCCTGAATGGCATCTTGTGGGTCCTGCGCACGGGCGCGCCCTGGCATGACCTGCCGCGGCACTATGGCCCAGCTGGGACGGTGTCGAGCCGTTTCTATCGCTGGCGTGCCTCAGGGCTCTGGGACCGGATCCTGTCGGCGTTGCAGGCAGAGGCCGACGCGCGGGGCGAGGTGGACTGGGATCTGCACTTCGTGGATGCGACCATTATCCGGGCGCATCAGCACGCCGCCGGCGCCCGCCGAGACGGCGCTATCGGGGGGCGTGGCCCAGGCCAGGGAGGCACTGGGCCGCAGCCAGGGCGGCTTCTCCACCAAGCTGCACCTGCGTGCTGAGGGGAATGGCCGTCCGATCACGGCCGTGCTGACCGGCGGCGAGCGGCACGAGCAGATCGCCCTTGAGGCACTCTTGGATGGGGGTGCGATCCGTCGCCCTGGACGGGGCCGCCCCCGTCTGCGGCCGCGACGAGTTGCCGGCGACAAGGGCTACAGCAGCCCGACCGCCCGCGACCGCCTGCGGGGTCGGCACATTCGGCCTGTCATCCCGAGCAAAAGCAACCAGCGCCGCCAGCCCCGCTTCGACCGTGCGGCTTACCGACGGCGCAATCTCGTCGAGCGCCTGATCAACCGCCTCAAGCAGTTCCGCCGCATCGCCACACGCTACGAGAAGCGCGCCGTCAACTACCTCGCCATGGTTCACCTCGGCATGCTGCTACTGTGGCTGTAGCCTTTGCAGAGACGCCCTAGCACGTCACGCATCTGATCTTCTGGGGTGACGATGCCGGCACGCAGGGTGCGGAGGGTCTTGGCCGCCGCCGGCATGGTGTCGTCCCACAGCATGTGGGCGAGGAGGCAGGCGACGAGCTGCTTGCCCCAGTTGCGGAAGAACTTGTCACTGTCGGAGCTGCCGCCCTCGGCCTCCCCGAAGATCCAGCCCACTACGGCATGGACGTTGGTCTCCGCCAGGGGGTGGGTCACATCGATCCAATCAAGGACGTTGATGCCGCCCGGCGTGCCCGGTTCCAGGGAGACGACCTTGTGCCCCATGGCGGCTCGGGCCGCAGCGAGCATCGGCCCCAGCTCGCGCGAGGGATCGAGCACGACCGCGGCCCCGGTCCAGTGGACCAGGGTGGAGGCGGCCGAGACGGTCTTGAAGCCGCCGGAGCCGGCGAAGACTAGGCTATGGGTAGGGCCGATCTTGCAGGGGTCCACCAGCAGCGGGGCCTTGCCACCCTGGCCCCAGGTTTCCCGCTTCTCTGGGTCAAAGGCGATCTTCGCCGGCTTGTCCTGATCCACTCGGTAGGCCTCGCCCACGACCACCCCCCCGAAGTCGGGGTGCGGGCCGGGAAAGCGGTCGCGGGCCTCCTTCATGCTCATCCACTCGGCATGCCCGTGGTTGTCGGTGCTGCCGCGCACGACCTCGCCGGGGCGGGTGACGCGTCCGCCGCGGAGCTGCACCAGGCGGTAGATCACCAGGCCGAGGAAAGCGGAGGGCACCCCGGCGCCGATCATCAGCCAGCGGCCGACGGTGGGGTTGGGCGGGGCATAGAGGGCGTAGCTCCACCACTGGCCAATCCAGGCGACGCCCTGGAAGGGAAAGTAGCGGACCAAGCCGGTGCCCCACAGGAACACGGCCGAGGCTGCGGCGGTCCAGAGCAGGGCGAGGATGGCCAGCAGCAGGCCCCAGGCCACCAGGAGGCCGGGAGAGGCGAGGCGGCGACGGTCGCTCATCGCTGTGGCCTCAGGCGTATTGACGCTGGGCGACTAGACGCAAGACGTACAGCGTCCATCGTATTCCTCTCCTCCAACCTGGCGCAGGGCATCCCCGGGACTTCCAGTGTTAGGCAGCGCGCAGGAGGTCGGCGGCGGCCTCGCCGCGGCGAGCGGCGTCATCGGCGAACCAGACCTCGCGGATAGAGTAGGTTCCGGCGTCGTTGTGCAGGGGCACGATGGCGTCCACGGCGCTGCCGATCATCGCGGCCAGGGTGTCGTCGCCGTAGGTGGCGCCCTGCGGGGTGCCCTTCACCAAGTTGAACAGCCGGCGCATGGCCTGCGGTGCGTCGGCACCGTGGATGGTGGTGAGGCTGCCGGGGTGTCCGGTCATCACCTCGTTCAGGTACACCCAGGCCGCGTCGTCGCGTAGCTCCTGCAGCAACACCCGGTCGGGACGCATCCGCAGGGTGGCTTGCAGCAGGGCATCGGCGGTGACGCCGCCCATAGTCAGCCCGCCCTTGGAGTAGAGTAGGCGGACGGCGTTGCCGTGCGGCACCACCAGCTCCAGCGCGTCCTCGATGGTCAAGATGCGCTCGGTGCGCGGGATCTCGGAGGTGAGGGTCTTGCTTAGGGTGGTCTTGCCGCCGCCCGTAGCGCCGCAGAACAGGATGTTGCGCCGGGCGCGCACCAGGCCTCGGAAGAAGGCCACGGCGTCGCCCGCGTCGAACAGCTCCAAAAGGCTGGCGCTGTCGGCCTGGCGCTGCTCGCGACGGCGGTCCCAGCGGTTCCAGCGGGAGGTGTCGTAGCGACCGGCCAAGTCGGATAGGGCGGCTACGGAATCGCTCGGCCGGCGGAAGGTCAGCGAGACCGTGCCGGGTGGCACGGCGGGCGGCAGCACGACCTGCAGGCGGTGGCCGCTGGGCAAGTCGGTGGAGCACAGCGGGTGCTCGGCGCCGACGTTCTGGTTGCGGAGGGCGCCGGCCAGGATCGCCACACCCTCCAGCATGTCGAAGTCCAGCTCCGGGGCTGTGTGCCGCTCAAAGCGCCCACCCTGGCGCAGCCAGAATTCGCCGGGGCGGTTGACGCACAGCTCCTCGGTTCGCGGGTCGGCCAGGGCGCCGGCCACGGGAGCGAGGGCGAAATCGAGCTGCGCCGCGGCGTGCATCATCGGCGGGTCTCCTCGACGAAGGCGAACCACAGCTGCGCCGGATCGTGGATGGTGGGTGTGTCCTTCGGGGCCGTGCCGGGCGGGCGGCACGCCTGCCCTGCCGTTTCCCGGCCGCCGGCCGGGCGCGGGGCGGCCAGGCTCAGAGCGAGCTGCGCCCCTGCGTCCCTCACCGGCTGACGAGCCGGTATACGTCCGAGAAATCCAGGTTCCTCGCGACGAACACGGTCATGGGCTCCCCCTGGTTCCGGCGCAGGGTTGAGGGGATGTTGATATCGGCTTCCAACGCCTGGCTGGTGGCGCGCTGCCCGCCCGACTGGAACTGGTTGAAGGTGACGCCGCTGCCGTTGTTCAGGGCGTTGCTGGCGACGGTGGCCGCGGCCTGCAGGCCGGTGTCGAGGAAGGCGAGCAGCATGGCGCCGCGGAACCGCTCGAAGAAGTGGCTATCGACCTCGCCGTCCAGCCCGGCTTGGCCCATCACGTCGGCACCGGGGCTGTTCAGCTCCATCTGCACGCCGCCCGGCGTCAGGGCCTGGGTCATCACCGCGAAGAGGCGGCGGGAGCCGCGGGCCAAGCCGGAACGAACCTCGCCCACGATGCGTGTCCCGCGCTCCATCAGCACGACCGTCCCGGTGGAGCCGCGCACATCCACGGGGGTGATGCAGGAGAAGAAGCCGGCCACGGTGCTGTCGATCGGCATCTCGGGGATACAGGCGATGCGGGTGCCCATCGGTACGGTCAGCTCGGGGTTCCGCAGCACGGTCGCGCGCGCCGCGGCCATGCGGGAGGGCCGCAGGCGCGAGGACAGCGCGTCGTCGGGCTCGGCCGTGCCACCGGGGACTGTAGCAGGCGCCCCGGACCGAGCGGCACGGGGACCGTCCGGGCCGTCCGCCACGGGTTGCGCGGCCGGCGGGGCGGCGCGGTCCTCGTAGCTCATGATCGGGGTGGGATTAGGGGCTTGGCGTCCGCCGCCGCCTCCGAAGGCCACGGCGCTGCGGGCGTTCGGCATCGGCATCCCCAGGGCGGCTGGGGTGGCTGGGATCGGCATGGCCGCGAGCGCGGGGGGCGCCGCCGGGGGGGCGGCCGGCTCGGGCATCGGCCGGTAGGGCACGGAGCGGCCGGCCTCGGTCATCGGCTGCTCGCGCTCGCGCTCCGGAGCCGGCTTGGACGAGGGCCACATCGCGACCAGGCCGCAGGCCGCGAAGATGCCCAACCCGATCAGCACCTTCTCCCGGCCTGTCAGCAGCCGCCGGCCGCCGGCGACAGGGGAGACGGGATCGTTGGAGGCGACGGCGCCCCCTTCCACGGCGTCGCTCACCGCCTGATCTCCCGCACCACGTCGGGGCTGGTGGTGCCGGTGCCGGGGTTACGGCCGCTGGCATCGAACGCCCGGTTAAGGATGCACAGCACCAGGCCACCATCGCGCAGCCGCAGGGCCGGGCCGGTCTGGTGGACGGTGATGAGTCCAGATGTGTTGGCTGAGTAGTTCACGGCCGCCTCGCGCCCGTCCGCGAGAACGGAGAAGATCGCCGGCACGCGGCGATTACCCGGGAAGCGCAGGAAGGTGGATTGCCCATCGTCCCACACCTCGGCCGGCGCCAACTCGCGATCGCCCTGGCCGTCGTAGTTCCAGTTCATCACGCCGGGCGTCGCGGCATTGGTGCCGGCCAGCACCAAGCGCTCGCGCGCCCGGCGGTCCTCCTGCTCCTTGCGGCGGGCCGCGGCGGCGGCGGCGCTGGCCTGACGCCGGGCCTCGGCCGCGGCCGCCGCGGCGGCGCGCTCCTCGGCCGGGTAGGTGAAGCGCACGAGGTAATAGGTGTTCGGCGCCTCCGCGGTCAGCGGCCCCTCGCGGGTGGACAGCTCGAAGGTGTAGGCGCGCATGATCTCGCGCCCGGTGGTCGGGTCGGTGCTGCGGCCGATGATGAATAGCGGCTGCGGGTCGAGATCCCGCAGGGGCTTGAGCATGACGAAGTTGCCGCGGACGGCGGTGAACAGGTTCCGGTCGGCGGAGGCACCGCGACCAGCGCCGGCCCGCTCGGAGGGCGCGGGGCCGCCGGCCATGGCCAGCGGGCCGGTGCCGAGACCGGCCGGCTCCGGCGGGTCCAGGAGCATCTGATCCGACACCGGCAGCCCGGCCACCGTCTCGCCAGGGGCGAGCTGGATGGTGAGCGTCGCGCCGGGAACGGCGTAGAGCTTGACCACCTGCTGCGGGTCGTAGGCGATCACCCGTACGCGGGGATCACGCCCGGCTGGGACGGGAGCCTCATCCGCGGCAGCCGGGGCGCCCCAGGCCAGCGGCAGGGCGACGGAGGCGGCCAGCAGCAGCCGCAGGGCGGAACCGGTGTGGCTCATCGTGCGTCCCCCAGGGTCGGTACGCCCTCGCGCTCGGGCGGGCGGTATTCGGTCACGAGCACACCTAGCGGGTTGATCGTGGTCCCATCGGTGAGGGCGATATTCTGGCCGGCTCGGTAGCGCAGCGTCACGACCCAGGTGGACACGACTGGCGGGCGACCGTAGGTGCGCTCGGTGCGGCGGAAGCGAAGCTGGTAGATCTCGTCGGGCTGCGCAGTGTCGTTGGGCAGCAGAGCGCCGCTCAGCTGCTCCACGGTGACGGTCGCGCGTGTGCCCCAGACGGCCTGCGGGCCGGGCGGCTTGTCGAGGTTGAACCACTCCTGGAAGGCACTCCGCACCTGCGGCGCGGACATGCGGCTCACCACGTCGTAGGCGTACTGCGCCTCGCCGGAGGACCAGCCTTCGCGCAGGCGGACGTACTGGAACAGGGTGGCGCGCACCGCACGCTCCTGCACCGCGGCCGGCAGGGCGTCGCCGTGGACCACGGTGGCCATGCTGCCGTCCGGCTGCGGCACGGCCACGACCGGCACCACGCGCACCAGGGGAAAGAGCTGAAGGGCGGCGAGGGCCTGCATCCCGACTACGCCTAGTAGGCCGACAATCGCGACGGTCTTGCCGGTGCTGATGTGCTTGGCGCGGCGGGCTTCGCGCGCCTGACGGGCTTGCGTCTCGGCGTAGAGGCGGTTCAGCTCCCCCCGCGGGATCACCACGGCGGCGGCCATCTCGGCGTCGGAGGGACCGCCCGCGGGGGAGGCAGACGGCGGCACAGGCTGGCCGGGTGGGGAGATGGCATTCACCGCACGACGCTCCCGGTCGGGGCGACCACAGGCGCGGCGGCGAGGGTGGCCGGCGGCACCATGCGGGTCGGATTGAGCTGGAACACCTCACCACGGCAGGCCGGGGCCCCCGCGCCAGCACAGGCGGCCAGGGCTAGCAGGGACAGCAGCAGGGCGGGCTTCATCGGGGCTCCACGGGGACAGAGGGGGCGCGCGCGCACGGGATCAGGACCGCGGCGCGGTGTTGGCGGCCGCCGCCTCGGCGGCGGTGGCCGTGCGGCTCTGGTAAGCCTCCTGCCGGCCCTGGGAGGCGGCGGCGGCCTTCTTGTCGGAGCGGCGCTGCATGGAGGCGATGCCGCGGTCGATGGCTTCGCCCAGGGCTTGCGTGTGCGGGGCGAAGGAGCCGGCCAAGCCGCCGCCGATGGAGTAGGCCACGCCGGTCAGCGCGCCGATCAGCAGGAGGCCGCACCAGTACCAGGCAGCGAGTTGCAGCAGTGCGCCCATGCGTTCGTCCAGGCCGGAACCCATGTTGCCCTGCGCGGCGCGGACGTAATTGTTGAAGCCTGTCATCAGCATTTGCAGCATGACGCCGATGCTCACTTGCACGAGCGTCAGCGAGACGAGCTTGCCCACCCAGCGGTCCACGAAGGGGCGCGTGGCGTCGAACAGGGCGAGGCCAATCAAGAAGGGACCGAGGGCGATCACCATACCCATGACGACGCGGGCGATCACCCACATCAGGAAGATAATGACGAGGGCGATGAAGGAGAGGCCCATGAACACGCGAATGACGATGCGCTCGCCGAGCTGGGTGTAGCCATTGGCTTCCGCGAGCACGGTGGCTGCCATGCGCTGCGTCGCGTTCCACAGCGCGTCGAACTGCGCGGCTGGGGCGTAGACGGTGCCGCCCGTCAGCGCGGAACCGACCGTGTTGGGAATGTCCTGCAAGAATAGGTCGCGGACGTAAGTGTTAAATGTACTGGCCGAAGTTAGGAGCGCCGCGACGGCCATGATCCGCAGCACGCGCCCAGCCAGCACGCTCTTGTCCATGCGCCCGGTCAGCACGAGCCAGCCGGAAATCAGGATGAACAGCGTAGCCGCCGCCCGCACCTGCGGGCGAGCGAAAGTAAGCCCGCTGTTGATGACGTTGTTGACGGCGGAAATTAGGTTACCGTCAAAAGCCAGGGAGACGTTCTGGAAGAACTCACCGGCCACGATCGCGCTCCTCCGGGTAGCGGTCGAGCTGGTAGCAGTAAGGCAGGAACATCGAGCTTCCTGGCCCACGCTCCTGACAAGCACGCTTTAAGGACTGGAACCCGAAGGGATTGGTGCGCGGATTATAATCCGGCTCTGGTAGTCCGCTGCTGTCCACAGGCGGCGCTTGGCGGCCCTGGCCCGCACGCGGCAGGGTGTTGGGGAGCGGCTGGCCCAGGCGCGACGAGGCGGCGCCCTCGGCGTTCTGGCAATCCCAGGTTGCGGCCAGGCGCGCGTCACGGTGGCAGCGGCGCAACGTCTCTTCGAGGACTTGCGGCCGGGCCTGATACCAAGGCACATCGCGGACCTCGTCGCGCGAACGCTGTGCGAGGACCGGCGCGGTGCCCATGGCCACCAGGACGAGCGCGAGCACCGCGCCGCGCATCACTCGTCCCCCAACGGCTGGAGACTGTCCCGATACCTCTCCGCGCTCTGCCGGGCCGCTTCCTCCGCGCGCAGCACGTCGCCCTGCTGCTGCACGGCGGCCATCATCTGCAACTGCGCGAGCTGCTGCTGCTGCGCGGAAAGCAAGGCGTGCTCGGCCTGGATACGGTTGTTCAGCGCTGCCGACGCCTGCACGTCAGGCTGGCCGTCGATCTCGCCCATCAGCTCGCGGAGCCCCGCAATGCGCTGTTCCGACTGCTGCATCCCCTGCAGGGCCGCAGCCTGGATGTTGCCTAGGCGCTGCGCCCGGCGGGTCATCTCGGTGGCCGAGAAGTCAGTGCCCGAGGACGAGAAGAAACGCATGTTGGCCACCTGATCGGCAGCGCCGGCCAAGCTCCCCACGCCTGTCATCGCGCCGCCGATCTGGTTGGCGCCGAAACCGCTGGCCACGTTGCCCAGGCGGCTCGCGTAGGTGGAAACGCTGGTGGTGTGGGCGAGCACGTTATAGGTGGCCTGGAGCTGCTGATACTGCTGCTCAAGCTGGCGCACGGTGGCGACGGCCTGCGCGACCTGCTGGTAGAGTTGAGAGTTGGTGATCTGGGCCTGCGCATTGGCGAGGGCGTCCGTCACTGGGATCTGCGCCCGGGCCGTTCCCGGCACTGTCAGGGCCAGAGCGGCGATGGCCGCCCCCGCCAAGAGGGTCCGCTTCATGAGTCGCGTCTCCATCAGGTTGCCGCTTCCGGCAGGCGGCGGTGGAACTCGGGCAGGAGCGCCGACGGCTCATCGGTCCCCAACTCGCGCCGGATCTTCCGCAACAGGCGGACGGTGCCGATCTTGCCGCTGAGCACCGCCAGGTGTGGCGCCATGGCCGGGGGCAGCTCCACCCGGCAGACCACGGAGCCGGCGTCACGCTTGATCAGCATGGAGCGCGCCCCGGTCGCCATGTCCTCTGTTACTGCGCGGTACTCACCCGGCGTGCAGTGCAGGCTCTCGGAGCCGTCCCCCACGTCGCAGTAGGCGGACCGGCTGGCCGACTGGTTCGGGAACAGGACCTTGGTCGGCATGTTGCTGACCAGAGTGGCGCCGATCGGGTGGCGGAGGACCTGCTGCGGTTGCTGGGTGGCGACGATGAGGGCGCCGTTGCCCTTGCGGAGGGTCAGGGCGAAGTCCTCGAACGCCTTGGCGAAGCGCTCATCCGGCAGATAGGCCCAGAACTCATCGGCCGCGAGCACGAAGCGCCGACCATCGATTACCGAGCGGACCCGGTGCAGGAGGTAGGAGGCGGCCGGGCCGCGCACCGTCTCGTCCTCCATCAGTGCCGAGAAATCCACGCCCACCAAGCCGGCATCGGGATCGAAAGCGTCGGCCTCGCCGTCGAAGGCCCAGCCGAGATCGCCGTCGCGGCCCCAGCGCTCCAGGCGTTTGCCGGCGCTGCCGGCCCCCTCGCCCACCAGCCAGGCGCAGAGCCCGGCGATGGAGCGGGCGGTGGGCGGCATCCGCATCTGGAAAGCGATGGCCTTGGAGAGCCGGCGCAGCTCGACGGCGTCGGGCTGCGGCCCGTCGTCGGCACGAATCAGCCCCACCACGAAGCGCAGCAGCCACACCCGGGCGTCGGGGGTGTTCGGCAGCGCCCGCATCGGCGCCAGGCCGCTATCCTCGCCCGCGCGCAGGGTCAGGTAACGCCCGCCCATGGCGCGGACGAGGATTTCGTTGGCATTGTCCTTGTCGAACACCACTACGGTCCCGCCCGGCCCCGTCACCCGTTCCAGGGCGGCCACCAGCATCCCGAGGAACACCGTCTTGCCCGACCCGGAGGGACCGAAGATGGCCATGTGCGGCAGGCCACCGACGTGCAGCGACAGGTCAAACCCGGTGTTGGCCGAGGTCAGAAGCCGCAGCAGGGGCGCGCCCCACTCCGGGGACGGGCCACCCCGCGGGTAGCCGTCCAGGGACGAGAAGCCCACAAAGTTCCGCGAGCTGATATCGCCTGGCCGGGTGCGCCAGGCGGCGTTCCCGGGGAGCTGCGCCCAATAGGCCGCCTCGGTCCCCAGGTCCTCGACGGCAACGCTGGCCCCGGCGTTGGTCAGGGCGGCGCGGACCTCGCCCGTACGGCGTTCCAGCTCGGGAAGGGTGTCGCAGTGTAGGGCGACGGAGATGTGGTGCGAGCCCATAGTGGCCTGGTTGGAGGCCACGTCATCCATAGCATCGTGCAGCGCGTCCATCTGGCTGAGCGCCCGGTCGCCGGCGTTGGCCATCTGCGCCTGCTTGCGGGCCAGGCTGCCGGTTGCTGCGGCCCGCGAGTGGAAGCGGAAGGAGTTGGTCAGCACCACCCGGCAGTCGGCCGAGAGCAGGTCGTTGAGCATCCCCGGGCGGGTGCGGTCGGGGTATTCCTTGAACCCCATGAGGGTGCCGAAGGAGGGCTGACCGGGGGTGCGCACCTCGAAGCCGCGCCGGCCGCATATCACCCGATCCGTGTAGATGGAGCCTCCAAGGGAGCCGCTGACCATCGGCACCGGCAGGAAGCGCGCCGTCAGGAACAGGCGCAGGGCTTCCGCGACCTCGGAGAACAGCACCCCGCCGGCCTCGCGCACGCCCAGCCGCACTGGCCCCATCTCGGCGTAAGCCTTGGCCAGCACCAGCATCCGGTCGTCCAGAATGCGGATCAGCTCGTCGCCGGCCGTGGTGGCGGCGGCCTCCTTCCGGCGGCCGAGGCGCGAGCGTAGGGCGTTGAGGCCGCGGGTCACGGGAGCGCGGGGCGTCACGATCACCGAGACGAACCACTCGTTGACCCGCTCCCGTCCGGCCAGCACCTCCCGGCGGTAGGCGTTCTCGAGATCGGCAGCGAAGGCGGAGCGGTAGGCGCCGGCCGGCAGCGGCGCCACGCCGTCATGCCGCACCATGGTCTCCACGACCATCAGGGTGTCGTCGGCGATGTTCCGCAGCACCGCGTTGCGGAAGCGGTGCCGGCTGTTGCGGCGGGCATGATCCTCCAGCGCGAAGGGGGCGCCCACCAGGCGCAGCATCCCCATCACGGAGCCGTCCGTCCGCAGCACGGCGTCGTCCCGGACGTGACCGACGAAGGGCACGTAGTCCTCGGCGCTCCGCTCGGACCACCCGGAGGCGGACAGGAAGGGGTTACGCATGGCGCATGCCGCGCGGCCCCCGCGCGCCTCCCACGGGCAGGGGGGCGACCGAGGCGCCACCCCAATCTGCGCTGTCGAAGCCGCGGGCGCTGGTGTTGAGCCAGAGCACCGCGACGCCGACCGCGTTGTAGTCGCGAGCGACGAGGAACCGGGCGGCGATCCAGACCGGGGCGACCAGGGCGAGGGCCCAAGCCACGCCGGTCAGGCCCTTGAACACCACCTGCACCTCGGCCCCGATCACGAAGAGGGCGAGGGCCAGCGGCAGCGGCAGGCCCCACATCAGGGCCGGCCGCGTCGCCGCGACGTGCAGGGGATCCTCGGTTAGGGGTTCCACGCCGCCCCGCCCCTCAAAAACCGAAGTAGCCGGCGATGGTGTCGGCATTGGCCAGGATCAGGCCGCCGGCCACCACGGAGGCGATGGTCATGACCGAGAAGCGCATGACGAACAGGCCGATGGCGACGGCGATGATGCCGAGCATCACCAGGCCGCGGGCCACGTTAGTCATGAACCACTGCGTCAGGCTGTTGACGACGCTGGAACCGCCGCCGCCGATCTGCGCGTGCGCCAGGTCGGGCAGGATCAGCGCGGCGCAGGCCACGGCGGCGAAGAGGGCGACGTTCCGCGCCTTCGGGGAAAGGGTCATTCTGCGGTCCTCGGGGGCTCGGTGGGGGTGGCTCCCTCGGCGCCCCCCGACGCCGTGGAGGCCTTACGAGGCACGGCCACCAGGCGCGGCCGGCTCGCGTGGGTGGCCCGCGCCCACACGTCCCATTCCGGGGGCGCGTCGGGATCGTCGTCGGGCAGCTCGGGGACGGGGGTGGCGGCCGGGCGCTGTGGCGCCGCGGCGGCCTCGCCGCGCAGGCGGATGGCCGGCACTACGACCTCGGCCGCGCCCTGGACGCGGCGGACGTAGCCGTTGGCAAAGCCCCGCTCAGGGTGACCGGTGTTGTAGCGGGAGAAGGCGACCCGCAACGCCTGCTGCGGGTCCGCCTCGCCGCGGCTGGCCATGGCGTAGCCCTCGCGCAGGATGCGGGCGCCGGCCGCCAGGTTGGTGCAGGGATCGAGGACCTCGGCGACCGTCAGGCCGAGCGCGCGCAGGTTGCCGCTGTTCACCTGCATGAGTCCCAGGTCCACGGAGCGGCCCTGGCGAAAGATCAGGTCCGTGGCCAACGCCACGGCCGCCTCCCGCGTCTCGGGTAGGATCGTGCCGCCGCCCGGCCCGTTCACGCCCAGGGCGAAGGGCTGAAAGCCGCTTTCCGTCCGCATGACGGCGGCCAGCGTCTCTATGGCGATGGAGGGGGCGCAGCGCGCGGCGAGTTGCGCGACGACGGCCAGTTCCAGGATCACGCGGCCACCATCCGGCCGCAGAGGGCACTAGGGCGTCTCTGCAAAGGCTACAGCCACAGTAGCAGCATGCCGAGGTGAACCATGGCGAGGTAGTTGACGGCGCGCTTCTCGTAGCGTGTGGCGATGCGGCGGAACTGCTTGAGGCGGTTGATCAGGCGCTCGACGAGATTGCGCCGTCGGTAAGCCGCACGGTCGAAGCGGGGCTGGCGGCGCTGGTTGCTTTTGCTCGGGATGACAGGCCGAATGTGCCGACCCCGCAGGCGGTCGCGGGCGGTCGGGCTGCTGTAGCCCTTGTCGCCGGCAACTCGTCGCGGCCGCAGACGGGGGCGGCCCCGTCCAGGGCGACGGATCGCACCCCCATCCAAGAGTGCCTCAAGGGCGATCTGCTCGTGCCGCTCGCCGCCGGTCAGCACGGCCGTGATCGGACGGCCATTCCCCTCAGCACGCAGGTGCAGCTTGGTGGAGAAGCCGCCCTGGCTGCGGCCCAGTGCCTCCCTGGCCTGGGCCACGCCCCCCGATAGCGCCGTCTCGGCGGGCGCCGGCGGCGTGCTGATGCGCCCGGATAATGGTCGCATCCACGAAGTGCAGATCCCAGTCCACCTCGCCCCGCGCGTCGGCCTCTGCCTGCAACGCCGACAGGATCCGGTCCCAGAGCCCTGAGGCACGCCAGCGATAGAAACGGCTCGACACCGTCCCAGCTGGGCCATAGTGCCGCGGCAGGTCATGCCAGGGCGCGCCCGTGCGCAGGACCCACAAGATGCCATTCAGGATGCGCCGATGCGGCGCGTTCGGTCGCCCCGTTTGGGGCTTCTCAGGCGGCAGGTGCGGCTCCAGCCGCCGCCACTGCGCCTCCGTCAAATCACCTCGTCTCACCCCATCTATATGGGGTCACAGATCCGAAACGTCCTCCGTTTGCAGAGACGCCCTAGCTGGTGTGCGGGGGAGCCTTCGGATCGGGCTCAGAGCCCGGAACGCTGGACGCGGGAAACAGGGTCCGGAGCTTGCGGAGCTTCGGGTCGTCGGCTTCGTGGACGCAGATGGGACCGAGGAACTTGAACTCCTCGCGGAAGAAGCCAACCAGGCGCGTGAGGTCGCGCCACGAACGGGCGCCCTGCCCGCTCCACAGGCCGATGGCGACGTAGCCGCGGCGCCAGGTGGTCGCGAGGTAGGGCACAAACTCGGCGCGCCCCTGCCCGTGGCCGTCTCGCATCGCGATGACCAGAACCTTCTCGATGCGCCCGCCCTTTGCGATGGCCGCGCGAGCCTCTCCATCCGAGACGAATCGGTCCACCCGTCCCTCTCCCCCTCAATAACCGAGGAGGTATGCGGCGATTGAGGGGCTGCCCACAACTCTGCGAGTTCAATGCAGAGGCGGCTCATCGGCCAGCGGCCTGCTGCATCTCCCCCAAACCCACAGGTATCTGAGCCGGCGCGACCGATGCCTGGGGGCATCGGGGGACCGGCCGCCCGCGCCGCAACTGCTTGGCCAGACGGTCCATGGGATCGCGGCAAGCGGGGGCTGCGGTGGGGCCGTCAGGATTGGCCATGCAGAGGGCGACTTCGCAGCTCCATAGGTCATCCGCACGGGCAATGTGCGTAGCGAGCGGGACCGCAAGCAAGGCAACCAGGACCATAGAAAGTGTTTTTGCCATTTCGCAAATTCACTCAAGGTGACTTCCGGTTGCAAGCTATGTGATGGAAGCACCCTGGGCAACCTCTTTCTAAGATGCCTGTTTTTGTTGGGCCTACGAGAGGAAGCGGCGACATAGAACAAAAGAGGATTATAAATATCACTCCTAGAGAATGGGCGCCATCTGCTCTCAAAAACGTCGTTCGTACGCTCTGACTGGACGCCTGAGGGGGGGCAGAAGCCGACAGCGCCGGCCCTGAGGCAGACGATGGCGAACGGTAGATCCATGGACGCCGGCATCCACTTGGCCGAACCGTCGCGCCCGGCGCGGATCGGAGCGGCCAAGGTTGGGGCACTTCCGGCCAATGGACCGCCAGGCCGTGGCCCGGCTGCTGTTTGCGGCCGAGGCATATGACCGAGCGACGCACCTGGCTCGCGCCCATGGCGGCGCGCTCAAGCGCACCGGCCTGGTCGTGCTGCGCGCCCTGGCCAATCGCTTCCACAACAGGAGCAATGGGCGGTGCGATCCCTCGCTCGCGGCCATCGCGCGTGCCGCCGGGGTAGCCAGACCGAGGGCGGCACTCGCCCTCGCGCGCTGCCGGCTTTCTCAATTGGGACCCGGCGTGGCGTCATGGTGTCGCGGCAGGTCTGCGGCGTGGAAACTGCTGGTATGTTCGTCCAGGTGTCGAACGCCTACCCGCTTGTCGCAGTGCTCCCAGCGGTCCCTGGCCCTGTACAGCTCCCGGTGAGCCTGCTGCCGAACAGCAAGTCCGAGAGCCGGGTAGAAACCAGATTCCAAGTTAGACAAGAGGCTCTGAGGGGAACCAGTCAGAGGGTGATGCGCGGCTCGGGTACCCTGGAAGCAGCACTGGCCCGGCTACAGGCTTCGATCGCAGCGAAGGAAGCACTGGTGTAACCCGACCTCCGTGTTGAGCCCACGAAGAAAGCTCAAAAGGCCGCCGATTCTACGTACCACCAGGGGGCGGCCGCTGCGGCTGCCGGGGGGAGACCGTGCCTATCCAGCTGGCGCGACGAGGCGGAGCCCGCGCACCAGCGTCTTGGGCACCGGGGGACGTGAAGGCATGAGCTTGAGGCCGTGATGGACCACCTCCACCTCGGCGTCCGGGTACACGGCGAGCACGTCGGGCAGTACGGCCTTCACACGCTGCGCTAAGTGCGAGACCCGCGTCGTGTCGGAGCCGACCTGCGCCGCGAGCGCCTGCCAGCGTAGCAGGAGCGGCCTTTCCAGGCGCTGCAGCCGATAGGCCAGCAACGTGTAGAGGTCCAGGCCGAGCGAGTTGTCTTTGAGATGGGCGATGGCGTCGCGCGCGAGCGGCACGGCGTGCTGGCGCAGGTGCTCGTGGAACTCGCTGGTCAGTTCCACCGTGGCTGACCATCCCGGCCCATCGCCGTCCTCCTGGCCTTGCCAAAGGGACAGGCCCGATACGAGGCGCTGGTCGCGGATGATCATTTGCTCTCCGCTGCCAGGCGAGGAGGCGGGCGCGCTCCATTGCAGAGTGAACTCACAGCGGGCGATGCGCAGCGACTGCTCGCGGATGGCCTGGATGGTGCCCCGTGGCCCGCCGGTCACGGGCAGGCCGAGAGAGCGGATCCAGGCCGACATGCTGGGACCGAGATTGACCGTGCGCCCGCGCACTCCCTCGGTCTGGAGAAAGATCATGATCAGCCGCGCCCGGGTGCCGTAGGGCACGCCGACACGCGCGGCGCGTCCGTCAGCACCGCGTACCACGCCGGGGCTGACCATTAGATGAAAGCGCCCGGAACTGCGCTCCCAGATCGCATCGTTGCTGTCGGGGCGGGCATGAGGCAGGCAGGTTTGGCAGAGGCCCGAATGGGTGAAGGCAAGCTCGTCGTCGGCCAGCTCTCCCATGGCGTTGCTAGCAGCCTCAATGCGGCCCAGTTCCCTACGGCGTAGCTTGGGATCTTCGATGGCGCTGGCGGAGCGGCGAAGAGCCTCGGCGCCGAAGAGCATGAGCTGGCGGTGAATTTCAGCCATGCGTCCTCTCGCTCACCCTCCGGTGAGGCAAGCCTAGGCGAGTATCATTGGGTGTGTGCGCTGAATCGGCGGCCTTTCGAAGCATCAAAGTGCTTCTTCCCGTTATCCCCGCTTGTCCACGATGAATCTGCGGCCTTCTGCTGGTCTGGGTGGAAGGTCTCGCTGAATCGGCGGCCTTCCTACGCTGAATCCGCGGCCTCAGCAGACCATAATCTACGCTGAATCCGCGGCGTGCCCCCCGGTTATCCACGCTGAATCGGCGGCCCATACCTATAAGAGTCCTATATAAAAAACTTCCTATAGGACGCATGCGAGCCAGCTCCGAAAAAGGCCGCTGATTCAGCGTTGCGCCGAAGACTTCGGATGCACACCATCCGATAAGATGTTGAAAGAGGCTTGGGGCAGGGTGCCAGTGGGTAGGTGGCGACTCACGCCGCAGGACGGCACCGACAGACACGGCACAAGGTAAGGCAGGTTGCAGGGGCATCAGGCCGACCTTGAGGTGACGCGCAGTGTCCTCGAACGCGCCCGTGCGACGACTGCGTCACGCAGGCGCTCGAACAGAGCGGCCGGTAGCAAACCGTAGCCCCAGTTCGATCCGAAGGCGGTAGTCACGGGCCGCAGATCGGGGCCAGGCCAAACGAAGCGATTCACCTCCGTCAGCACCGCCCAGCACGGTTCATCTTGCAGGCCCAAGCGTCGGCGAGTCGCCGGGGGGATCTCCATCCCTTCGTCCGGTGTGGATGGCGCCCGCGACGTGAGCGGCACGACGACGATGGATGAAACGCCTGCGGCATCTGTCGTGGCAATCACGACCGCGCACGGGCGGTCCTTGCGCGCCTCCTCGCGACCCTCAGCGGCCTCATGCGTCCAGAGGTACGCGTAGCGGATGACCTCGCCTGGAAGTGGCGGCGCTAGGCGTTGCGACTCAGGCAACTTCATCGTCGAAGCGGCGCGACTCCTCGGAAGGCTGAGCGGCGGCGATCGCCTCGACGAGGTCGGGCGGCAACTCCTCGACCTTCATCGCCTGGCGATCACGGCGGCGCAGCCGCTCGTACTCCTCGACCGAGATCATCACCACGCGCGGGCGGCCGCGGCTGGTGACGGCGACGGGCTGGGTAAGCGCCTTGTCCTGGTAGAGCGCGAAGCGGCGCTGCACCTCGGCCGCGGGCACGGCGAGCGGCTCGGCCATGGAAGATGCTCCTATTTGCGTGGAACCAGCATAACTCGGCTAAGCCATGAAACTCAAGTTTCGCATGCAACGCAGCTAACACTATCCACAATGCAGGAGTCGCAAAGCGTCAAACGTTCCTTTGGGATTGCAACAAAGGGGGCTGGAAGGGCATTTTCGGGCTTCAGATGGCCCCTCACTCCCCCTCCCCTCCCCGCTTCGTCGCTTATTACCGAGTGAGCACCGACCGGCAGGGCCGCTCCGGGCTCGGACTCGACGCCCAGCGGGCGGCCGTCGATCGGCACGCAGCGGCGACCGGTGGGATCGTGTGTGCGAGCTTCGAGGAGGTGGAGAGCGGCAAGCGGAGCGACCGCCCGCAACTAGCGGCAGCGATGGCCGAGAGTCGGGCCCGTCGCGCCGTGCTGCTGATCGCTAAGCTCGACCGCCTGGCACGCGACGCACATTTCCTGCTGGGGCTGGAGAAGGCCGGCGTAGAGTTCCTCGCTGTGGACATGCCGCATGCTAACCGACTGACCATCGGCATTATGGCGCTGGTAGCTGAGGAAGAAGCCCGCGCGATCAGCGCACGCACGCGCGCAGCCCTCACTGCGGCAAAGATGCGCGGCGTAGTGCTGGGGAATCCACGGCTGCAAGCCGGTGACAAAAGTGTTGCAGCACTAGCGTCAAATGTTTGGAAGCGCGACGCAGCGAAGCGGGCAGCTGAAGTGCTGCCCTACATCGTAGCCGCGCGCCGAGCTGGAGCCACTTCGCTGCGAGAGATTGCCGCGGCGTTGACTGCCCGAGGCGTGCGGACCCCACGTGGCAAGGAGATCTGGGGGGCATCACAGGTGAGGCGCGTGTTGGCGAGGCAAGCAGACTGAAGCTTCGAGTAGGCTCTGGCCCAATTCCAAATGAACTGAATGAACCTAGCTGCCTTACCAACCGGCTGCTTAGAGCGTTTTCCGGCCTGACTGAATCACTCGTGATCCACGAGGTTGGCGGGAGGTGATTCGGTGTCCCTGGCGAGGGAGGCCAGGGGCATGTCAAAGGCGCTGTCGGTGGATCTGCGGGAGCGGGTGGTGGCGGCGATCGCTGCCGGCGCGTCTTGCCGGGCGGCGGCGGCCCGCTTCGGGGTGAGCGCGTCGAGCGCGATCCGTTGGGCCACGTTGGCACGGGAGGCGGGATCGGTCGCACCGGGGCCGCTGGGCGGTGATCGTCGGACGGCTCGCATCGAGGCGCATGCGCCGCTGATCCTGCGCTTGGTCGAGCGCACCTCCGACATCACCCTCAAGGAGATCCGAGCCGATCTGGCCAAAGCAGGCGTGTCGGCTGGCATCGGCACGATGTGGCGCTTTTTCGATCGGCGCCGGATAACGTGGAAAAACGTATGGCCCGCCCCGTCCGCAAGGGCTTTCACGACCTGGTCTGATCAGTCTACGCCAACGTATCCGGTCACAAGGCACATCGGCCCTGGCCAAGATGGAGATCCGCGCGTCCTGGTCCTCATAAAAGTCACGGCGTCAGAGCGCCATTTTTTGCGCCAGGGTTCCAGAACGCCGGTCGACTGTCAGGCCATCTCGCTTCCACCACCCGCAGACCTCATCCAGCCGCCCGCACCGGGCGAGCGCGAACGGCGGATCCCCTCGGCTACGACACCGTCGTCGCCTTCATCTCGAACTTCTGCCCAGTTCGCAGCACTGCGCAGATGATCCGCGCCAGCTTCGCCGCGAGTGCCACCACCACGGCGTTCACGTGCGCCCGGGCCGCCAAGCCTCGCAGCCATCCGCCGAGCGGGGTTTCGGCTTTTGACAGTGTCGGCAGCGCCGCCCGCGCGCCGTGGATCAGCATCTTGCGCAGGTAGACATTCCCCCGCTTGCTGATCCCCAGCAGCTTTGGCTTGCCACCCGTGGTCATCTGCCTCGGCACCAGCCCAAGCCAGGCGGCGAGGTCGCGTCCTCGCCCGAAGGTCTCGGCCCTGCCGACTGCCGCCACCAGCGCCGTCGCGTTCAGCGGCCCGATGCCGGGAATGGTGGTCAGCAGCCGGGCAGCCTCATCGGCCCGAGCCTCGGCCGCGAACTCCTCGTCGAACGCCTCGATACGTCGGTCCAGCTCGCGCCACTCCGCCCGCTGGTCCTCGACGAGCAGCCGCACCCGCGGACTGAGCGGGACCCGCTCCTCGGCCAGCAGGGTCTCAAGGTAGACCTCCAGCTTGCGCCGGCCCTGGGGCACGGTGACGCCGCGCTCGAGCAGAATGGCGCGCAGCTGGTTGATCAGCGCCGTCCGCTCACACACCAGCCGGTCGCGGACACGGTGCAGGCTCTGCATGTCGAGCTGCGCCTCGCTCTTGATCTCGACAAAGCGCATGGTCGGCCGGGTCGCCGCCTCGGCGATCGCCTCCGCGTCCCGCTCGTCGTTCTTTTGCGCCTTCACTAATCATCAGGTGACCATAATGCGAAGGAACGCACGCGGGCCGCCCAGTTGTCGGCCGTTCGCGCAAAATTCCTTCGCATTATTTCAGAGCGTGTCCAGCCAGGCGAGCAGGCTCGTATCGCGTTTCCACGATGAAGAGTGCGCCGTCGCCACCGGCACAGCGACCTGTTCCAACGCCTTTCGCTTTGTGTCCAGATTGGCCTTCGCGTAGTGATTGGTGGTGTCGAGGCTCACATGCCCAAGCCAACTGCGGATGACCGTGATGTCTACGCCCGCCGATACAAGGTGGACGGCGGTGGCGTGACGGAAGCTGTGCGGCGTTACGTGCTTCGTTTGCAGCGGCGGCATGGTCGCAGCCGCCGCCTTCACATAGGCGGCAAGCTTGAACCGGACGCCCGAGGCGCTGAGCGGCTCTCCGTAGCGGTTGACGAACAGCCGCTGGTCTTGTGCCCGTGGCTGCCGCTCAAGCAGCTTTTTCAACAACATCACGGTTTCCGGCCAAAGCGGGCAGAGACGCTCTTTTCGCCCCTTGCCCGTAAGCCGAACGCAACTCGGGCTATCGAACCGGATTGCCTCAGGGCACATATCGAGTGCTTCCTGTATTCGCGCCCCGCTGTTGTAGAGGAACGAGAGCAACGCATGGTCGCGCATGCCTTCGAGGGTTGACTGGTCTGGCTGGGCAAGAATCGCTGCCACTTCCAGCGGATCCAGATAGCAAGGCTCAGATACCGGCGCCCGCTTGATCGGGATGTTGAGGATTTCCACGCACTGCGCGATTAAGGCAGGATCCTTGGTCGCCACAAAGTTGAAGAAGCTGCGGATCGCAGCAAGCCGGCAGTTGCGGGTGCCGATCGTGCCGCCACGGTCGTGCTCGGCGTGCCTCAGGAACGCCGCGACTTGCGCGGCGGTCAGATCGGCGAGCGAGATTATAGCAACTTTCTTTTTCGCGCGGTCAGCGACAAACCGGAGGAACAGTCGCCAGGTGTCGCGGTAGGAGCGGACGGTGTTGACGGACGCATTGCGTTGCTCGACAAGCCATTCGTAAAAGAACGCGCGCATCAGTTCCGGGAACGGATTGGCTTTGCTCATGACCGCACCTCCCGTTCGAGATTGAGGCATGGCGCGCCCACGGCCCTGAACCGTTCGTTTGCGAGATGCAGCAGATCCTGCGTGACGGTGATGTAGACCAGAGTGGAGTTGATATCCCGATGGCCGAGGTAGGTCGCGAGGAACGGCAGCCGCTCCTGCGGGTTGATCCCCAGACGGTACCATTCAAGGATACGGTTCACGACCATCGAGTGCCGAAGATCATGAACGCGAGGCCCGAACTGCCCTTGCAGTGGTTTCAATCCGGCGCGACGTACGACGTCTGTGAGCAACCAGGTGATCATTTCGGGCGTGTAGCGGGATCTGCCCTGGACGTGCCAGAACAGAGCAGAGTGCGGGTCCTGCGATGCGCCGACCTGACGCCGTGCAGCGATGTAGGCCCGGAGTTCCATCATCACACTGTCAGGAAGTGGCAGAATTCGGGTCTTGAAGAACTTGGTCTGCCGAACCGTGATGGTGCCGTCACCGGGATTAACGTCACCAAGATCCAGCCTGGCCAACTCTCCCCGCCGCAGACCCGCACAGTAGGCCAGCAACAGCATGGTGTAGATGCTCAACGGACGAAGTGTTGCCCGCGGAGAGGGATACGAACGGGCAATGTCGAGCATGCGCCGTACGTCGACAGGAGAGTAGATATGAGGCGTTCGCCACTGCTTGCGGACCTCTTTTTGGGGTCTCGGATCCGGTCGACGCCGAGGAGCTGACGGATCGCACCGCCGCTGGATTTTGGCAAAGAGGCGCTCAAGGTTTTTGCGCTCATATGCATGGTTACGCGTGCCTTTCGTCGCCGCCCATCGATCGATCATGACGCGCAGCGGCTCGGTTTCCAGTTGCGGGTTCAGTTGCAGGAACCGGTCGAACTGCAAAAGCCGCACCGGTTGCGAAGTATATTTGTATCCCCTACGGCGCATCATGGCGACATGCTCGGCCATAACCTCGCCCAGCACACTACCGAACGGTTTGGGCTGGCGCAGTGTGGCAAGAGCCTGTTCTGGATTACACGATATCAACGCGCGCCAGATCGGCATGCTCTGCTTTATATGACATGCCTGACGCAGACCTTCGACAGGGTTGTGATCAATCGCACCGGTTGCCACGAGGTGGTCGAGGAACCGATCGATGATGCGAGTGCGATGCAGGAGCGTAGATGTCGCCCAGCGAGACGCTAATTCCCGTAGCCAAGCTTGCAGCGCTTGTTGATCGAGCAACCCGTGCCGTTCAACGGCATCCTGGAAGCTATGCAGGACCTGTTGATAGCAGGTGCGGCTTTTGAGATCGCGCAGATCAAGGCTCGCGACATAGCTGCCAATGCGCGTGCGATCGGAATCAGGCCAACGGGAGATCATGCCAGCACCTCCGTTCCTGGCACATCAAGAGCGACGGCCCTCAGATCCTCGGTGGCAAGCTTGAGGTAGGGGTCTGTCGACCCGGTCGAGCGATGTCCTAACAGATCGCCAATTACCTTTTTCGGAACTGCCGCGCGCAGTAACTCGGTCGCACGAGCGTGACGGAAGATGTGGGGGCCGCACTTGCCCAAGGGATTGACGCCGGCATCCCGGAGCCTCCGCCGAACCAGGCTGTATAGCTTGTCGAGCTTGCGATAGGGCGCACGCGTCCGGATGAAGATCTCCCTGGCATCGGTCGCGGGCCGTCCAGACCGCAGGTAAGCAAGGATCGCTTCGCCAACCGGCTCCATCAAAGGAAGGAGCGTATAGGCTTGCGTTTTGCTGTGACGGACACGAACGACTTCGGCCCGCCAGTCTATGTCTTCGATCCGCATGTTACGGACTTCGCTTGCACGGAGCCCGTAGGTGGCGAGGAGTTGTAATATCGCATGGTCCCGCAAACCGGCAGTCGTCGTGTCCATGCTCGTGCTTGCCAGAACCGCGGTGATCTGGTTGCGCTCCAGGATCGAAGGGACCCCTTCATAAGCATAGAGCCGCGGCGCGATGATATGCGGCGACAGATCTGCCGCAACGCGGGCAGTCCTGTAGAGGTGGCGCAGCAGCGAACGAAGCCGCTCCGCTGCGGATTTCAGCGAACTACGCGTCAGCTTCGAGCCACGCAGGTCCATATAGCTGTCGATGTCGCCGACGGTTAATCCGTTGAGACCCTCGACCCCGCTCCGGTCGAGTTGCCAGGCAAGGAAGTAGCGGGCTTCCCATAAGAACGCGTCGATGCTGGCTTGGGCAAGGCCACGCTCGTCGCGAAGCCAGGTTTCGTATTCGTTGCAGACCGTAAACCGTAGTGCGTCAGCGGCGCAGGCCACTTTGGGAGAAGGCGGCCACTGACCCTGCCCAAGCCGCAGCAGCGCGTGAATCCCGGACTGCGGGACTTCGTGCCAGCGCTTGCTGGGCCGTCGTCCGCGGCGCTTGCGGAATTGCGCGGCCGCACGACGCAAATATTCCGCTACTTCGGTTTCGGTCACGTCTGCGACTGGAATCCCTCGGTACATGAGATAGTCCAGAAACTCGCGGGCGTAGCTGCAGTAATTTCTGATCACTACGGGGCTGTATCGGCGGCCGATCAATACGGCTTCGAGCTCAACAATCAGTTCTCGTTCAGATTTCGACATCAATAACTCCTCTGCTCGTCAAAAGACTGCAGAGGTTCGCCGGAAAATAATGTGCAGCAAAGTTGGCGAAAAGCAGCGCCACCGGGCGGGTTCCATGCGTTTGCCCCGCGTTCCTTCGCATTATGGTCACCTGATGATTAGTCCGCTTATGGTCACCTCGCCATAAGCGGACGAACGGCTTGACGTACTGAGGCGGGATCAACCTCACCGTATGCCCAAAGCCTTGTAGGAACCGTCCCCAGTGATGGGAGCTGCCACAGGCTTCCAGCACTACCTCGGTCGCCGGCAGCTTGGCGCAGAAGGTCTCGAACTGCGCCCGGGTCATGTTCTGGCGCAGGACGGGCTGATCCCGCTCATCGACCCCGTGCAAGGTAAAGGTGGCTTTCGAGGTGTCGACCGCGAGACGCTTGAGCTGCATCGGACTGGCCTTTCCCGGTTGATCATCGGCGATGACTGATCTTGGCAGAGGATGCCGTGGGACCGTCCGCCCCAACATTACTGCGCCGTCTGCGGCCGCTGGGGTGGGTTCGGCGCCGGCGTCGATCCGGCAAAGAGAGCATCGGGCACCTGGTACTGCGCGGCCCATGTCCCGGACGAGTTCTGGCAGTATCGCAACCGATGACCCGCTCCTTCGCCGACGGTCTTCTCCTCTAGGCCTTTGCCGCCGGGTGTCCTGTTTGGGCGGCTCCCCGCTTCGCGGGGACCGGGCTCTACTCGGCCGCTGCGCGGCCTCCCCGAGCCCCCTGCGGGGTCTCGGCCCTTCGGGTCACGATCCCATGCCGCAACCTCACCACGGCCCGTGCCCCGCGGCCGCCGTGCGCCACCTCCCGCCGCCGCCGATCCCACACCCCCAGCCGCCCGCCCGTGACCCGTTCCGGCGCCCCGTGTGTGGATCAGCCTTTCCCTCGCCCATCTCTCCGAGCCGGTAGCAGGACCGGGGTCCGGCCCGGTACGCCGGCTTAGGGCGGCGGCCCCGCGCCGCTGTCGTGGCAGTATTCGCAAGTATAGATCGCCGTCGCCAAGTACAGATGGTGCGCCCGGCCCCGCCACGCCATCGTCGCAGGTCAGCCACCCACGCCCGCGCACCAGACCGGACCCCGGTCCTACTCCCTGAGAGATGCGCGAGGGAAAGGCTGATCCACACATACCCTCCCGGCGCGCCTGCACTACCGACCGCCGACCGCCCTCGGCCCCCGCAAGGGGGGGGCGTCGGTCGGCCGGACCTCCGGTGGGCAAAGGGCTGCGCCCTCTGCACTCCCCGCGCTCAGGAAAGTCTGATTTATTTCCTATTTACTTGATGGCGTTCGGGCTTGTCATGGCTAATATTATGGACACAACCCACGAATACTGTTATGTTTCTCTTGTCCCCGAGAGACGGGGCGGCCGGAAGGAAGGGGGTTCGAGCCCTTCCCCCCGGCCTCACCAGAGACAGGAACGTGCATCATGTCCCAGGCTTCCCAGAACATCGCTTCCGCCACCACCGAGAACAAGGGCGCCGACGCCGACACCACCATGGGCCGCGCCATGACCGCTGCCCGCCCCGGCAAGCCCCGCACCCCCGCCAAGGGTGGCAAGCCCGGCGGCAAGCCCGCCACGGCGCAGCAGCCGCAGGCCCCGGCCCGCCGTCCCCAGGGCAGCCGCCAGGGCATCACCCTCGCCGATGCCGGCCGTCAGGCCCCCACCCACGACATGATGGCCAAGCTGTGCCGCCTGTTCGGCATGGACCCGGTGGACGTGGACGGCATCGCCGCCGCGACGGAAACCAGCCTCGTGCAGCAGTCCGAGGACCTTCGCGAAGCCCTCAGCGACAAGGCGATGGAAATGCACTTCCAGCGCATCGTCGGCGCCTATGTCGGCAGCGCCTACGGGGCCGCCCAGTTCTTCGACAGCAAGCGCGCCATCGCCCGCGACATGGCCAGCAAGATGAACGACGACCGCGACGAGGACCGCGATGGGCCGAGCGGCTTCGAGAGCCGCGTGGAGCGTGCCCAGATCTTCGCCGCCGAGATGGCCCGCCAGAGCTACGCCACCCTTGCCGCCGCCGAAGGGGCCGTCCGCGCCTTCGAGACGATCACCGGCAACGCCTGGAAGCCCTACGTCGCCAGCACCCCCGAGAGCCAGGGGGTCGGCCGCCAGGCCGCCCAGGCCCGCGCCTCCGCCTTCGACTGACACCACAGGGCGGGGGCTTCGGCCTCCGCCCCTCCCTTCCACCGGCGGCCAGGGGGGCGACGCCCTCCGGGCTCTGCCCCCCTGGACCCCCCGATCGCTCCCCGGCCTCCCGCCACACCACCTGCGCCAGCTCGTGGCAAAACGGACGGCGCCTGCGGCGCCGAACCATACGACGGCGGCGCCAGAGGCGCCGCGCACCCGACAGGCGGACACGCCGCGCCGGCCATGCCCCCTACGGCATGGCCAGGCCGCCCCGGGCGCAACGCCGCTCCGCGACGCCGCCCCCGGCGCAACCCGGCCACGCCAGGGCGCATGGCAACCCAACCGTCGCCACCCGCCTCACTCGCCCGGCAGCAGCTGCCACGTCAGCGGCATGTTGCCATCCTCATCCAGCGTCGCCCCGGGCCGCGCCGCGCACACCTGCCGCGCCCGCCCCTGCTCCCCGACCACCGCCCCTTCCGAGTAGCTCTGCCCGGCGAACACGCACCCCGCCGCCGCACGCCGCGCCGCAGGCCGCTCCGACCCGAACACGCTACCCCCGCCCCAGCCACCGGGCTGGCTCGGGCCCGCCCCGAACGGGCCCGCCACCGGCCCGCTGTTGAACGGACCTCCCCCATACCCCGGCGACGTCACCACCGCCCCGGGCGAATAGCCCGGTGGCAGCAGCGTCTGCGCCACCACCGCACCCGGCACCAGCAGCACCGCCAGCATCAGCATTCGCGTCACGTCGAGGCCTCCTCCGATCCGCGGCGCCTTCCTCGCACCGCCGCCGGCACCCTCGCGCTGCCGCTTGCGAACGGCATCCTTCGCGTCGCCCGATACCGCGCACGCCGTTCGCATCGCTCCCTGGCAGGCTTCACAGATGCCCGACACCCTGCCAGACTTCCTCGTCCCCACCGCAAGACTTGCCGAGCGCGTCGCGGAACCCGGGACCCGTGTTCAACGCGAACACACCGCCACCACACCCACCGTCATGTCAGGCGCCCGCCTCGGCCGCTGCCTCATCGTCATCGGCTGGGCCAAGCGCGAACTCGCCCGCCGCACCGGCCGCCACCAGACCCAGATCCGCCGCTGGCTCAAGGGCGCCTCGCCCATCCCGCAGGACGTCGCCGCCTGGATCGAGGCCCTGGCCGCCTTCGTCGCGGCCCATCCCGGGCCGCGCCTCGCCGGCCTCAGTCGGCTCGCCGACCGCTGAACGCCAGGATCAACACCACGAACCCGATCGCGCCCCACCAGCCGAGCTGCGCCACCTCGCGTGCCTGCGGCCCGCTCGCCATCAGCGCCCCCAGCACGCAGAACACCGCCCCGGCCGCGAACCACGCCACGCCCGGCGGTAGCGTCCGCCACATCCTGTCCAGCATCCCGATGCTCCTGCCGCGGCCCCTGATCCGGCGCGCGACGCCACCATAGCACCAGGGACTGAACCGACGGTTCCCGGAAGGCGGCCGGAGGCCATCCGGCCCCCGGCCGGCGGCGTCAGCGGCGCGGACGGATGTAGTCGAACCCGGGTCGCCCGTTCGACATCATCGCCGGCACGCACCGCACGCCGGGCGCGTTGTTGTTCACCCAGGGCTCCAGCACCTTGGCTTCCACCCAGCCAGGCCGCCCGTCCATGTGCAGCACCTGCAGATAGCCGTTCTGCAGCACATGCGGGTTCTTGACGATCACAGAAACCGTCGCGATCCCTACCTCCACTGCGCCACGCTTCGGTTCAGCGAGCACCCTTGGCAGATCATCCCAGGTCTCATTCTCAGGGCCGGGTCGGAGCTGCATGCACTCGTAGCCCTGAATATGGCCCGTCACATGCGGGCCGGCAGGTGTGGGCTGTGCCTGTACCGAAACCACGTACATTCCTACAGCCAGGGCAGCCAGTGCCAGCGACTTGATCACCATTCTCTATACTCCCAAAAGTACGGATTGGGTTGCCGCGTCACCCATCCTGGACGACATCATCGCCCGCCATTGGCCTACCGTCGTGTCACGCGTGATGCCGTTCTGCGTGAACACGTTGTTGGAAGCTCCGGACATGATCTCTCCCATCGTCTGGGAACTGTCCGCCTGGGCAATGGCAACCGTATAACGCTGACCGAAATTGTAGCCGCCCCGCACGTCCAGCACCGTCGGGTTGCTGATCCCGGCAGCCTGTAGCCGCTCCGCCTGCGAACGTAGGTAGGCCGCCGCGCTGTACGCCTGGTTCCCCGCATCCATCGACCCGTCCACGCCTCGGTTGATCGTGCCTGCTAGGCTGGGGTTGTACCGAACCGCCTGGTCCGCCCCCCACTCGAAGGTAGCATCCAGCATCTGGAATGCCCCCCGAATGCCCGCGACCGACCCGTTCACGCTCTGGCACCGGCTCTCCACCATGCACGTCGCCGCCAGCGCCGAGGGGTTCACCCCCACCGCCGTCGCCGCCTCGCTCGCCTGCGTCCCCCACGACCGCGACGTCATCAGGTCCAGCGCCGTGCTGCTGCCCGTGACGGTCCAGCCGCTGCCGCTCCCCGAGCCGCTTTCCGAGCCGTTGCCGCTGCCGCCAGTGCTCGGCGTCGCCGAGCCCTGGGCCGGCACGATGGTGAAGGAGCCCAGCCCCATCTCCATCACCCGCGGGATCACCTGCTCCGGCACCCCGTTCATCGTCATGACGCCCGATTGCGCCAGCGCCACGCCAGCCGGCCCGGCGATGGCCAAGGCCACCGCCAGCATCGCCCTGGGGCTGTCTATGCTCCCTCCGCCTCGATACCGCTTCATCGCCGTCGCCTCCTTCGCGACGGCGGCTACCTTTCCAGACCCCCGTGCGAATGACGGTCCGTCCGGTCGCGACGACGGTTTCCCTCAGCGCGCCGGGGCCGCCGGCCTCGCCGGCGTGGGCGTGGGCGGCAGCCCCCGCGTCAGGTGCCCATCCATCTTGCACCACATCTCCCCGTTCTGCGCCGTCACCATCCGCTCCTGACACCGCTGCACCGTCACGCCCAGCGCCGCCGAGTCCTGCCAGAACGAGATCAGGTAGCCCGCCAGGAACACTCCCACGAACATCAGCGCCCCGCGCGCGTAGAACCCCGCCCGACGCCGCCGGTCGTAGGCCACCTCCTTGATGACCAGGCTCCCCCGCAGGGAATCCACGATCCCCGGTGCGACCTCCTTGACCATCCGCTCGATGACCCGCTTGCGCTCCACGTCGTTGGCCACCGCCGCGGCCTGCGCCTGCGCCGTGGTCGCGTTGGCCAGCCGGGTCGCCTCCCGCAGGCGTTCCAGCTCCTCCCGGCTTTGTGCCTGCGCGGCCGCCACCACGCCCCGCAGGTCCTCCCCCATCCCCACGGCCATGCTGGCGAACGCCCGCTGCGTCCCCGCCATGGCAGCCACGAAGGCCGCCTCCGGATGCCCGGGAACCACGTCGAGAGCATCGAGCGCTCGCATGAGCTCGCGCTGCGCGTCCTCCAGATCCTCCCGCGCCCGCTGGCCGCGCTCGACCAGCCCTGAGATCGTCGATGTCTGCATCCCGTCCATCACTCGGCCGCCTCCGCGGGCGTCGGCGCCGCTACGGGGAGCCTCGGCAGCCACTCCGGATTGATCTCGGCGAAGAAGGCCGGCATCGACTTCTGCCACCAGGTCGCCACCCGCGACCGGTCGAAGATCGAGGTCGGCGGGTACCCGGCCACCTGCTTCCCGTTCGCCGCGTCCGAGAAGCTCAGCCCACGGTCCGTCACCTGCGCCATGCAGCTGAGCGCCGGCATCATCGCGACCTTGGCGCCCTTGCGCATGGCATCCTTGAAGGTCTCGTGCTCGTAGATCTTGCCGAAGGCGAAATCGGCGTTGCGGCCGGACCTAAGCAGGCCCTGGTTCAGAACCAGCAGCGTCGCCTCCGGGCTGAACATCCCCTCGCCGGCACAGTTGTTCAGGTAGTCCAGGTCCGCGAACTCGGCCCCGAGCAGATGGACCGCCACCGGCCGGATGCCCGCCCCCTCCAGCTGCTCGACCAGCTGCGTCTCCTCCGCCAACTGCGTCAGCGCCGTCTCGCCGCCGCCGACGTCCAGGATGGCGTCGTACCGCTGCTCGATCTGCTCCATCATCCGGCCCTCGATCCAGGCCATCGTATCCTCGAAGGTTCCGGCGGGCGCCGACTGGGCATCCTTGTCGAAACGGTTGAGCGTGTGGGTACTGTTCGCCTGGTCGGCGTTCCACAGCCGCAGGTCCGCCCCCCGCTCCTTGAAATACTGGCCGACCGCGTTGAGGAAGGTGGTCTTGCCCACCCGCTGCCGGCCGATCGCGATCAGCAGCACGGGCTTGCGTCCGTCCTGCGGGGTCTGATTCCGAATCCTGCTCATCCTACTGGCTCCTGCCGATCCTGAGCGCCCGGTCCGCGTGGCGAAGGCGTGCCCTCAGCTTGTCCATCTCCGCCTGCGCCTCGGGCGGAAGGTCCGCATCCGCCGGCGCCGGCTTGGATGAGGTGCCACCGTCCGACGCGAACGGCGGGTGCATTTTCGGCGGGGTGGGAGGATTGGGGGGCCGCTCGACGCCCGGGGGCGGGTGGTTGGTCTTCGGCGAGCGATTGGGCGCGGACTTACCTACTTTAAGCTTGGGCGCGCGTGCCTGATCCCGAAGGAGGGCTTTTTCCCGGCATACACGCTGCCAGGTCCTTACGACGATGGAAGCCGATGGCTCGGCTCCGCGCTTGCCTTTTACTCCGTCAATCTTGAGGCGGGCGATCCACGCATCCCAGCCCGTCTTGTGTTGGGTCAGGCCTTCCTCCACGGCCTCATAATGGTCCCATAGCCATCGAAAGAGGGGGCTTTCATTGGCGTGCGCGTTCTCGGTGAAGAACGCTTTGAGCTTTCGGCCACGCAGCGTGCTCATCTCGCATGGCTCGCGCGTTCTTGCACCGTGCGGGTCGTCTCAGGGCAGGGGCCCCGGTCGGCGGCTGCCGCAGCATTGTTGTCCCGTTGTGCCCGCAATGTCGTCGCGTTGAGCAGTCGTTGCGATTCTGTTGCTCTTCGATTGCGGGGTGGTTGTCGGTGCGTTGCGCTGGCATTGCGGTCGGCTTGCGCCGGCATTGTTATTGGATTGTGGGTCAAGAAGCTGAGCCATACACCATTGCACCCTATGTGCTCGGGCCCGTGGCCCGATCCTCGCTCCGACACGTCGATACCTCCATTCGCAAGCCACCCTGGCAGTCTCCTTCCCCACCAGAAGGAGGTCCGCCGTGGACGAGCAACCCAACACCAATCCCTTGCGAACGGCCGCATCGGAGGAGGTCCTGCGCCGCCTCGATCACCAGGACACCGTCCTGCACAACCTGGGCGAGCAGTTGGCGGCCATCATCAAGCTGCTCACGCCGGCTCCCCGGGAGGGGCCCACCACCACCGAGATGCTCCAGGCCATCGTCGCCCTGCTCGGCGAGCACACGACCGTGCTGCGCGATCTCGAAGGCCACGCCCTCGACCTCACGCGGGAGCTGCCCCGCCTGGTCGCCCACGAGGTCGTCCTGGCGCAGCGCTTCGGGGAGCGGCAGCCATGATGACCTTCCGCAAGCTCGCCGCCGCCAGCTCAGGCAGGCTGCTCCGCGCCTACTTCACCGAGAGCACCCCCGAGCCAGCCTTCGATCCGGCGGTCACGCCAGGAAAGCATCTCGATCCCGGCGGGCGGCTGACCGCCTACTATACCGGCCGCGACAGCCGGGCCTCCTGGCGGCCGGACATGCCCATGGCCATCGCCCAGGCCCTCGGCATCGACGTCTCCCGCATGCCCAGGGACGAGGCGCTCGACCGCCTGTTTGAGGCCAGGCGGGCCGATACCGGCGAAGCCTGGTCGGGCCAGAAGCGCGTGATCAGCGCCTATGACCTGACCCTCGCCCCGCACAAGTCGGTCTCCCTGGCCGCCGAGTTCGCCGCCACCCCGGCCGAGCGGGCCGCGATCTGGCACGCCATCGACCGCGCCAACGACGCCACCATGCGCTACGTCGCCGCCGAGCTGGGCTGGGCCCGCAAGGGACAGGGCGGGGCACTCGGGGCCGACCCCGGGGCGGTCGGCTGGGTCAGCTTTCGCCACCACACCGCCCGGTCGACCGTCTCGGTCCGCGACGGCAGGGACGGCGCCACCTACCTCGCCACGGTCGCCACCATGGACGGCGATCCCCACGCCCATATCCACAACGCCCTGTTCAACGCCGTCGTCACCGAGGACGGCCGGGTCGGCTCCCTGGACACCCAGCGCCTGCACAGCCGGGTCCACGAGTTCGGCGCCTACTTCCAGGCCCGGCTGGCGGACCACCTGCGCGAGCTGGGGGCGCGGGTGTCCTACGACCGCCAGCAGCAGGCGGTGGTGCTCGACGCCATCCCGCAGGCGGCCTCCGACCTGTTCTCCAAGGGCCGCCGGCAGGTGGAGCGGTCCGCCAAGGCCTACGCCAGGAGCCAGGGCCTCGACTGGGACACCATGTCCGCCGAAGGCAAGTTCAGGATCCTGGCCGTCACCGGCCTCGCCACCCGCCTGGAAAAGAACGGCCCCAAGGGCGACCGGGAGATCTGGTTGGCCCAGGCCGAGGCCATCGGCTGGCAGCACACCACCGTCATGGACGAGGTGGCCCACCCGAGGCTGTCGGACGCCGAGCGGTTCGACCGGGCCTACCGCTTCGCCGCTCGGCACCTCGCCACCGAGTTCCGCACCGCGGCGGTGATCGACCACGACAAGCTGCGCCTCCATGCCGCCCGGGGTCTGATCGGCACCGGCATCGCCGGCGGCACCGGGGACATCGACCGGGTGGTGGAGCTGATCGAGCGGCGCGGCATTACCCTGCGCGGCGAGCAGGTCGCCCTCGTCGTCGGCCTCTCGGGCGACAAGGTGCGGGTGACCAACACCGCCCAGCTGCGGCTGGAGGAGGCGCTGCAGGCCGAGGCCCACCGCGCCGCCCGCGACCGCTCCGGCGCCCTGCCGGCCCGCGCCATCACCGCGGCGATCGACGCCGCCATCCGGGCCGGGCACCTCGACCTCACCCGCGAGCCCGCCCATGCCGCCGCCCAGCGCGCGGCGATCTACGCCCTGGGTCAGGGCGGGGCGCTGTCCATGCTCACCGGCGTCGCCGGCGCGGGCAAGACCACCCTGCTGCGGCCGCTGGTCGCCGCCTGGAAGGCCGACACGCGCTTCGACGCGGGCGGCCGGGAGGTGATCGGCGCGGCGACCGCCTGGCGCCAGGCCAGCGCCCTGGCCGAGGCCGGCATCGGCCAGACGATTGCCATGGACCCGCTGCTGAAGGCCATCGAGGCCGGGCGGATCGTGCCGACCCGCAACACGGTGCTGGTGATCGACGAGGTGAGCCAGGTCGCCCCCTGCGCCCTGCTGGCGCTGCTGCAGGTGCAGGCGCGGACCGGCATGACCCTCAAGGTGCTGGGCGACCGCGAGCAGGCGCAGTCGATCGAGGCCGGCGACGCGGTGGAGCTGATGCGCCGGGCGCTGCCGCGCTCGGAGCAGACGGAGATCCTCGACACCGTGCGGCAGCGCAGCCTGGAGGACCGCCGGATCGCCGGGCTGTTCCGCGAGGGGCAGGCGGCCGAGGCGCTGGCTCGCAAGCGGGCGCGGGGCGACGGCTCGGCCCGGCTGCTGGGCGGCGACCAGGACCAGGTGGTGGAGCAGATCGCCGACCACTACCTGGCCCGGCGCGACGCCCTGCTGGCCGCCGGCTCGAAGCTGGAGGTGACGGTCTCGGCGCCGACCAACGAGGACGTGGCCGACATCAGCCGGGCGGTGCGCGCGCGGATGCGGGCGCGCGGCGAGATCGGCGCCGACGAGGTGGTCTACCGGGCCATCGACCAGCGCGGCGAGACCTACGACCTGCCGATCGCCACCGGGGACCGTATCCGGCTGTTCCGGCGGACCTGGGCGGCCCTCGACGACGGCCAGCGGACCTTCATCGGCGCCAACGGCGACGTGCTGACGGTGGTCGGGCGGGGCCGGGAGGGCCTGCGGCTGCGCAACAAGGACGGAATCGAGGGCGAGGTGGAGTGGCGCCGGCTGACGGACGGCGCGACGGGGCGGCTGCTGCTGGGCTTCGGGCACGCCCTGACCGTGGACGCGGCCCAGGGCATCACCTCGGGCGAGCACATCAACGCCCTGCCGCGCGGCACCGCCGGCGTCACTGCCTTCAAGGGCTACGTGGCCGAGAGCCGGGCGAAGGGCACGACCTGGACCATGATCTCGGAGGCAGCCACCTTCGAGGCGGTCAAGCGCGGCCGCGCCCTGGGCGACGCCACGCCCATCACCAGCGAGGACCTCTGGGCCAAGGCGGCCGAGGGGCTGGCGCAGAAGCCCTACAAGCCGCTCGGCACTGACCTGCTCTCTTACATCCGGGAGGGCCGGGAGAAGGCCACCCTGTCCTTCATCCGCTTCCAGCATATGGTGGAGACGGCCGAGCACCAGGGGCGCGACCTCGGCCGCGAGATCCGTGAGCACCGGCAGGCGGTGGCCCTGCAGGCGGCGATGCCGCGCAGCATCGCCGCCCTGGACGCGGCGCTGTCTCTGATGCGCGGCGGGTCGGGCGCGGCGGCCGAGGAGCATCTGCGGCGGCTGCGCGTCGAGACGGAGGTGGCGCGCCGGGAGATCGAGGGGGTGGCGAAGCCATCGACGCCCTCGCCTGGAATGGGATGACCGTCAGCAATGGGTGCAGCCTGTGTGGAAACGAGCATCTTGTCAGTCTGCGCGTGATCGCGCCGGGTTCGCCGAAGGGGTAGCCGGGCGTGGTGCCGAGCCTATCACGCCCGGATGGCCTCCATCAGTGGCCTGACGCCTAGGATCGCGATGACCCGCTTCATGTTGTAGGCCAGAACCTGCAGGCTCATCTCCGTGCCGACCCGTTTCAACGTCCGGGTCAGGAAGTGCGTGGCGCCCATCCAGGCCTTGATGGTGCCGAACGGATGCTCAACCGTTTGCCGCCGCAGGATCATCGCCTGCGGAACCTGGTCGAGCCGCTTCTGCATGGCGTCCAGCACGCCCTCATGCTCCCAGCGAGTGACCCGGCGCATCTTGGCCGGCGTGCACTGCGCCTTGATCGGACATTCCGGGCACTTGGTGGTCCAGTAGTGCCGCAACGTCATCCCGTTCTCGTCGACGCGGTTGAACCACCACTTCATGGTCTCGCCGGCAGGACACCGGTAGGCGTCCTGCCCCGGCACATAGACGAAATCCTGCTTGCCGAACCGGCCATCCGCCTTGGCGCCCGAGGTGTATGGCTTGGGCACGTAGGTCACCATCCCGGCCTCCTCGCAGGCGACGATCTGGCGGCCGGCGAAGTAGCCACGGTCGGCCAGCACGGTCAGCGCCATCCGGCCCGTCGCCTCCTGGGCCAGCTTGCCCATGTGCGCGAGCTGCGCGCGGTCGCTGGTGGCGTTGGTGACCTCGTGTGCCACGATCAGGTGGTGCGTCGCGTCCACGGCCGCCTGGACGTTGTAGCCGACCACCGTGGTGCCGCGGCCCGAGGTGGTCATGGCGCGCGCATTCGGGTCCGTTAGCGAGACCTGCCCGTCCGGCGCAGCTGCGACGACCTTCTCCATCTCCCGTAGGTGCCGCATCTGCTCGCGCAGCCGGTCCAGCTTCTCCCGCAGGCGTTAGACTTTTGCCGTGGGCACACCGGGGTCGTGCCTGTCGGCGGTATCGAGTGCCGCCAGGTAGCGAGCGACGTTGGCCTCGGCCTGCTCCATCCGTCGCTGGATGACGGACTGGCTGTAGGTCTTGTCACGGGCGTTCACCGCCTTGAACTTGCTGCCGTCGATCGCGACCAGGCTGTCGGAGAACAGGTCGAGCTTGCGGCACAGCAGGACGAACTGACGGCAGGTCGCCTTGATGGCCGGGCCATTGTCCCGGCGGAAATCGGCGATGGTCTTGAAGTCGGGTGTCAGACCCCGTTTCATAACGGCTGAGCCAGACGCCGGACGAGGATCATGGCGGCGGCGAGGGTGAAGAAGGCGACGGCGGAACCGACGGTGGCCTCGTGATCGCGAGCGAGGCGTCGGCAGCGGCCGAACCAAGCGAAGGACCTCTCCACCACCCAGCGCCTGGGTTGCACGGCGAAGCCTTTCTGGCCGGGTGCGCTGCCGATGATGGTAACGGCGACGGGGGAGGCTCGGGCGACACGCGGACCGGCGTAGGCGCGGTCGGCGAAGCAGCGGGCCAGGAACGGCCAAGGGCGGCGCGACATGGCCAAGAGGGCCGCACCCCCTCGGCTGTCATGCAGGGAGGCGGGCAAGATGGCGGCGAGCAGGAGCCTACCGTCCGTGTCCACCAGGGCGTGGCGCTTGCGGCCCGTCACCTTCTTCCCGGCATCGTAGCCGCGGACACCTTTCACGCCGACACCGCCCGAGCGGACGGATTGGGCGTCCAACACCGCCGCTGTCGGTGAGGCCTCTCGGCCGACCCGCTCGCGGTCGGCCATGATGAGGGCGTGCGCCAGTCGCTCGAAGGTGCCCTGGCGCGAGAGGCGCAGGAACCAACGGTGCACGGTCCCGGGCGGCGGGAAGTCGCGGGGCAGATGCGCCCAGGCGCAGCCGGTATGGAGCACGTAGAGGATCGCATCGACGACCCGCCGCATCGGCCAGGACCGGGGCCGTCCGGTCTTTGCAGGGCTTGGCAAGAAGGGCTCGACCAGGGCCCACTCGGCATCGGTCAGGCACGTTGCATAAGGCTGGGAGCCGCGCGCAAGCTGCGCGCGGGCGGCAGGGGTCCACATGGGCCACCTCGAAGGACGTCAGACACCCTCCGAACGCGCAGAACCCCCGCCGCTCACCCCGCCTCAGCCGTTATGAAGCGGGTTCTGAGCGATACTGCGCCCATCAGGCTCTCGGCCGTGACCACCTGACAAACCGGCACAGACCGGCCCAGCCCACCAGGAGCCACCGCTCCTACACCACGTGACGAGACACGATCCGCGGTCCTCGAACGGTCGCAGCAACCTGATCAGCCGTCTTTCCACACACCCTCGGTGGAGAGCGGCCATTCCTTGACAGTGGAGAATGGAAAAAAGGTGCGGCAACGAAAGGCCTTGAGCGCGCCCGCAGGATAGGGTAGCCCCCTACCTTATGTCACACTTGAGCAAGGATACTGCCAAGCTCGTTTCTCGGGTCCGGCGCCTCCAGGGGCAACTGGAAGCCGTCTCGCGTCAGTTGGAGGGCGGTGCCGGTTGCGGCGACGTGCTCCAGCTCGTCGCCTCGATCCGAGGGGCGCTCAACGGGCTGACCCTCGAACTCATTGACGATCATGTGCGCCACCATGTGATCGACCCTGCTCGCGAGGCCGATCCCGCCAAGGCGAAGGGCGCATCCGACCTGCTGGCGGTCCTGAGGACATACCTGAAATGATTATGACCGCTACGCCGAGTATACCGGCCGGCCACCCGAACCACGCGCACGACTTCCTCGGCGCCAACCACGGCCAGAATGAGCGTCGTGTCCGAGCGGTCATCGCACTGACCGTCGCCATGATGGTTGTCGAGATCGTGGCGGGCGTCGCCTACGGCTCCATGGCGCTGGTCGCGGACGGCCTGCACATGTCCACCCACGCCGCCGCCATGCTCATCGCGGCCGGGGCTTACTTCTACGCGCGCAAGCACGTCACGAACCCGCGCTTCACCTTCGGGACAGGGAAGTTCGGCGACCTCACCGGCTTCGCGAGCGCGGTGATCCTGGCTCTCATCGCGCTGTTCATCGGCTACGAGAGCCTGCTGCGCCTGACGGACCCCGTGCCGATCGCCTTCGGGCGGGCGATCGGTGTCGCGGTGGTCGGCCTCGTCGTCAACCTGGCCTCGGCCTGGCTGCTGAGGGACGACTACGCGCACGACCACGGCCACCATCACGGGCATGGCGATCACGGCCACGGCGGGCACGACAACAATCTTCGGGCCGCCTACCTGCATGTCCTCGCGGACGCGCTGACCTCGATCCTGGCCATCGTCGCTCTTGCGCTGGGAAGCCTGTACGGCTGGACTTGGCTTGATCCAGCCATGGGTATCGTCGGGGCATTGGTGATCGCCCGCTGGTCCGTGGGGCTGGTCCGCAGCGCCGGCGGTGTGCTGCTGGACTACGTTCCTCCGGGCGAAGACCTTCCCGAGGAGATCCGATCGGCAATCGAGAGCGGGGATGACCGGATCACTGACCTCCATGTCTGGCAGGTCGGCCCCGGGCACCACGCCGCTATCGTGTCCATCGCGACCCCGCACCCTCAGCCTTTGGCCAGCTACCGCGCCAAGCTGGCTCACATCCACGACCTGTCGCATCTGACATTGGAAGTGGAGGCGATCTAGAGAAGGTCCGTTTTGGGTCGCCTGCCGCGGTAGCCTCACCGGCCGGGGCCACCGCTGGGGGGAGGCTGACTTCCGGCGCTGGACTGCTGCCCCTTCCTGGGACGGTTCTACAGGTTGACGTCTAGCCTCAGCCCAGGTGCTGGGCGAGGAAGTTGCTGATGAGGTCGGCCAACACGTCGGGCCGCTCCAATGCTGGCAGGTGTGCGACGTCTGTCAGCTCGTGCAAGGACCCGCCCGGCACTGTCTCTGCAATGTGGCGCGAACGCGCCTGAATGTGCGGGAAGTCGAGGTCGCCCTGGATGACGAAGGTCGGCACTGTGATCGTGCCGAGCCGCCCATAGGCCGGCGTCCGATCGAGGTTCGCCCCAACTGCCGGCGCACTGAGCGCAATCCCAATCATGTCGAGGAAAAGCCGACGCGGCGCCCCCCCAACTCGCCCCTCCGGCGCGAGCGGGCCGTCAAGCCAGAGCCGGGCTTTTGCCGCAGCTGTCCGAGTGGGATCGCCTGAAGCTTCGGCCGCCTGCGCCCAGGCGACCATCTCCGCTACTTCCGGGGAGTAGTCCGGCGCGGGCGCTCCCTCGACACTCGGCGCGATCAGCACGAGGCCGCGGACGCGCGCGGGATACCGCAGCGCCGCGTCGAGCGCGATCTTTCCGCCCATGGAGCAACCGACGAGGACGGCGGGTTTGCCTTCCGTCACGGCGTCCAGCACGGCCGTTAGGTCCTCCACCGCAGAGTGGTCCTCCCGTTCGGCCTGTGTTTCACCAAAGCCGCGCCGGTCGTATGCGATGACCTGATGGTCCGTGCCGAGGCACCCCATGGCCGCTTGCCATTCGCGACGGTCACCAGCGTTGCTGTGGAGGAGAACGACCGGTTGTCCTTGACCGACTATATCAGCGGCGAGGAAGGCACGACCTGAGGCGATACGACGGATCTTGGACATGATCCATCCTAACCCGGATGGAACGACGTGACACAGGTGGTGAGGAAGCAAGCGTCGGATACCGGAGAGTCTGCTGTGGGTCGAGGCTGTCTGAAAACACACGGTGGTTAGGTGCCTTGGAGAGCGATATGCTCCCCAGGGCGCCCGCCAGCAGCCCCGAAATCCCATCGAGAAGATGGATATTTTCTTCCGATCCCGGAGACTGTCAGGAATTTCGTGTGGTGCGGGGCATAGTAGGGACGAAGGAGACCCCCTATGGCCCGACGGAAAGAGCCTCGGATCCCGGATGCGATCCTGGACCGGTTGCTGGCCGGTGCCGATGCCAGAACGGCCTTCGAGCAGGGCGGCCTGCTGGATGAGCTGAAGAAGGCGCTCGCCGAGCGGGCGCTGAACGCGGAGATGGACCATCACTTGGCCGGAGAAGGCGGCGAGGGCAACAGCCGCAACGGCTATGGCCGGAAATCGGTGGTGACCGACAGCGGCAAGCTGGCGCTGGAGATCCCGCGAGACCGGCAGGCGAGCTTTGATCCGCAACTGATCGCCAGGTACCTGCGGCGTTTCCCCGGGTTCGATGACAAGGTGATCTCGATGTACGCCCGCGGCATGAGCGTGCGGGAGATCGTGGGTCCAGTGCCCACGCCACGTCGTGGATACGGAGTTTCTGGCCCGGCGCCGCCAGCAGGGCGCCACGCACCACGATCCGCTCCAGCGCGCCGAGGCGGCTCGGTGACAGGGGCCGCGTGCCGGCGCAGTGCCAGCGCAGCGGCGGTCCCCGCCGGCTCCCGGCCGCACCGAGGCGGACCAGCGCCTGCAACTCGGCGGCAGCGACCTCAACGGGCAGTCCGCTGCGCGCCACGACACCGGCGAGGTCGATCTTTCCCTCGCCCGCGAGCACGGCCGCCACCCGCCGGCTGGATGACCAATCCGGGGCCACCGGCCCATCCCGCAGGTCCGACAGCGCATCGCGGGCGATCAGCAGGTCCTGGCAATAAGGGCGCACCCGGCCATCGCGGCAGAGCCGCAGCCGCCGCCGCGCCACCACGAGCGGCGGGGCGCCGCAGCGCCGGGCGAGATCCGCGACCCCTCGCGGCGTTGACAGCGCGGCCAGGAGGCGACCCGGCAGATCATTTTCCATGACCCGGGGTGCCGTCATGCCGCGAGCCGCGCGATCAGGGAGCGCAGCCGCTCGGCGAGGACCTCCGGCGGCATCGGGGGCGGCTCGGGCAGGGCGATGACCCTGGCCTCGGCCACCGTCGCGCCGATCGCCGCCGCCGTGGCCCGGGCTTGCGCCGGATCGCTGCCGGCCTGCCGCTCGATGGCGGCGACCGCCTGCTCCAGGCGTGGGTCGCGCCTCATGCCGAAGGCGCCGGCAGCCACGGCGGGCGGGGCGCCCGCGGCCTCCGGCGCAGCCTGGGTCGCCGTCTCCAGCATGGGGGTGCTCGACGTGCTGGGCGGCTCCGTCCCGGCCTCGCCGGCCGGGCGTGGCACCTCCACCGTCCCGGCGGCGGCCAGGGCCACGGCCGCCGCCTCGGCCAGAGTCGGCGCCGCCGCCGTCTCCGCGGCGCCGAGCATCGCCGCCAGGACCGGATCGTTCTCGGTGGCGTCGCGCCCGACTGGCACCAGACCATTCCCGATCCGCGCCGCCACCTCGCCGATCCGCTCCGCCGTCCCCCTGGTCTCCTCGGACGGGCCTTGCAGCAGGACCGGGCGGTTGCGGCGGATGGAGCCCTCGACCGGGATATCGGCGTGGAACAGCTTCGCGTAGATGCGCCGGCCGCCCAGCATGACGATCGCCTCGCCCTCCAGCAGCCGCTGCAGGTCCGACCAGGCGACGCGGTTCACCTTGCGGACCTCGGCCGAGGGACCCTCGCGGTAGTTGCCCGCCTCGCCGGCCACGAAGCTGGTGGCCTGCGTCACCTCGGTCTCGCCGGCGGTCTTCTCGATCCAGTCGCGGGTGCGCTGCGCGTCCTGCTGGCGCATGGCGATGGTCAGGTTGGCGTTGCCGAGCAGCGAGGCGGTCTTCTCGCCGAGCCGGGCCCAGAGGCCGCTGACCTCCTGGAAGGCCAGCCAGAAGCAGATGTTGAGGCCGCGCCCCATCGCCAGCATGCGGTCCATGCCGTTGGTGGCGTAGTAGGCCAGTTCGTCGAACACCACGTAGAACGGTCCCTCGCCCATGCCAGGCTTGAGCGCGAAGATCTCCCGACTGTCGCCCTCCAGCCGGGCGCCGAGCAGCTGCGCCAGCATGCCACGCAGGGAGGCCACAACGATCTTGCCCAGCGAGGCCAGGGTGTCGTCGGAGTTCTCCAGCGCCGGCAGGTTGACGACGAGGATGCGCCGGTTCAGCACCACGTCGCGCATATCGATGTCGCCGTGCAGCACCTTGAAGATGTGGCCCAGGCTGACCGAGAGCTGCGTGAAGGGCCCGGTGAAGTAGAACAGCGCGAAGCCGTGCTGCTTGGAGGGCTCCTCGCCCTTCTGCTTGTTGAAGGGCTGGGTGGTGTCGTAGCCGGGCAGCTCGCCGAGATAGGCATTCAGCGGGTAGAGGATCTCCTCGGGCATCTCGTTGACGTGGATCTCCGTCGCCGTGCCGCTGATGCCCTCGCGGTGCAGGAAGATCCTGCGGGTGGCGAGCGTGCCGATGGAGCGCAGCTCCAGCGCGAAGCGGATGGTCTCGATGTTGACCGGGATGCCCCGGTTGTCGCGCATCCAGACCAGCACCGGGGCGATGGTGCCGACCAGCGCGATGGCCCGGGTGCGGAACACGCCGTTGCTGTCCTCGGATCGCTGCTCGCCGAGCTGGCTGACCAGCATCTCGCGCAGCGCGTCGGCATTGCCCGAGGCGAAGGGGTTGAAGGTGTTGGAATCCTTCACCCCGGAGGCGACGAGCAGGTTGAGGGCGAGCAGGTCGTCCTCGCGGCCGTAGCGCCGCAGTAGCGCCGCCACCTGACCGAACAGCTGGTTGTCGGCCTTGCCGTCCACCAGCACGAAGCCCGAGCCCTGGGCGAGCGCGTTGGTCAGCAGGCTGAGGATGGCGGTGGTCTTGCCGGCGCCGGTGGTGCCGGGGATGGTGCCGTGCTGGCGGGCATCCTCGTTGGTGATCCACAGCTCCTGCCCGCTCACCTGGTCGTTGCCGAGGTAGAGGCTGCCGGCGGCCATGCGCGGGCGGCGGTCCTTGGGGCTGGGGTAGTTCCAGTCCGGCTGCGCGGCGCTGCGCGGCAGGCGCAGCGGCGGCCTGACGCGCCGGCGCATCACCCAGGCTGCATAGGCGAGCGACCCCGGCACCAGCAGGTCGATGGCGGCCGGGTAGAGGAAGGCCACGGCCGCCGTCGTGCCCAGCAGGAGGCCGGAGAACTGGCTGCCGAGCAGATCGGCGAGGCGGATGGTGAGCGGCCGCACGTCGCGGTAGCCCATCCCGCCGCCGCGCTCGAACCGGCTCTGCGGCCCGGAGATCTCGCGCTGGATCATGGCGGGGCGCTCAGCGTTCCAGCCCGAAGCCGTCGCGCGCCGGCCGCGCGGGACCGGGGGGTGCCGCCGCCGGTGCAGTTGCCGGACGGGGCGTGGCGGCCGGGGCCAGCGGCGCCGTGCCCGGTGGCGCGGAGGGCGGCAGCACCAACGGCGGCTGGCCCAGCTGCTGCTGCAGCTGCCGCAGCGCCGCCGGTCCGGGCGACGGCAGGTCGGCGCCGGGCTGCGGACCACGCGGTCGGGGCGGCGGCAGCCGCAGCGCCCGGGCTTCGGCACTGGCCAGCCGATTGGCCTGATCGTCCGATCCGCGACCCGTGAACAGGGAGCCGCCCAGGAAAGCCAGCCCCATGCAGGCAGCCAGCACCAACCAGTCGCGTCGGCGCCGCCCGGACGACGTGGTTCCCACCGCCTCGCCCCTTCCGGCCGCCCCCTCGGGTTGGCCGAGGTGGAAGTGGACATGCACGGGCCGGCCCTCGTCCTGCTGCCGGACCGACGAGACCGTCCGGCCCAGGAAGCCGGCGAACTGGTCCTCGGGGTTGGGGTTCATGGCTGCGTCCTCGCTTTCTGCTCCTCGGCATGCTGGCGGAGCGCGATGCGAACGGCCCGCTCCGCCTCGTCGAGCTGCGGCGGGAACAGGGGACAACGGGCCTGGCGCTCGGCCTGCCAGTGCGAGCGCGCCCCGACCGCCTCGACCCGCGGGTTGGGCTGGCTGTTCTGCCCGGGGCCGTGGCCGGGGAAGCCCAGCGAATGCAGGGCGTACCAGAGGGATCGGTCGAGCAGCTTGAGGCCGTTGAACTGCGCCGGGGCGAGTATGCCGGACTCCAGCCGCGCGGCGTTGAGCAGCCCCATCAGCGCGGTGGCCTCGTAGGCGTGGCGGGCGGCGGCCGCCTCGGCCGCCTCGTGCGCGGCTCCCTCGGCCAGCACGGCATCGGCCCGCAGCAGGACCGCGCCGGGGACCGGCAGGCTCTCCTCGGGGCCGGTGGGCGACGGATCACGGGTCTGCCCCAGCGCCTCGGCAAGATCGCCCAGCAGCTGCTGGCATTCCTCGCGCCGCCCGCCCAGGTGCAACGCGAAGGCCACGAACACGACGCGCCCCGCCGGGGAGGCCCGGCGCGGGCCGCGCCAGGCGGGGCCAAGCTGAAGGGCCAGCGCCTGCCGCAACAGGGTCCCGTCCACCTCCCCCTTGGCATCGAGGCAGAAGCGGCCGGCCCATTCCTGGACGTGCAGGGCGGGATCGGCCGGCCGAGGCGCCTTGGGAGCCGGATCGACGAGCTTCATGCACCGGCCGAGCATGGCACTGGCCGCCCGGTAGAAGCGGGCCTGCTCGCGCAGCAGGCCGTCGAGGTCGAAGCGCCGCCGGAAGCGGCCCGGCGGCGCCCCGACGAAGCAGAGCACGGCCAGGGCACCGATCAGCCCGGCCGCCGGCCAGCGGAAGAAGGCGTTGACCTGCCCGCACATCGCCACCAGGCGCTCGAAGCTGACGGTCGCGTAGTTGCCGTGGATCACGCCCTGCCGCAGCGCCTCGTAGCCGTCGGTGAAACGGCCGATGAGGGTCATCTTGCGGATCTGCAGCCAGGCCACCGCCTCGACCACCTCGGGGTGGTAGTTCGACCACAGCATCCAGCCGAGGAAGCCGCAGCCAATGACGATCACGATCAGGCTGAGGAAGACGTAGTCGTCGCTCGACGCCCAGCCGCGGCGCGCGCCGCCTCCCGCCGTGCTCATGCCGGGGCTCCGAAGAACACGATGTTGGCGTGATGGCGCCTCGGCTCGATGCCTTGCCGCTCCGCCGGCTGGGTGCCGTCATAGCCTGGCAGGGCCGCGAGATAGAGGTTCAGCGGCCAGACGATCCCTTCGGGCATCGCCCGGGCATCGACCTCCATCACCTCGCCGCCGATCCGCCGCCGGGTGGCAAGGGCCGCGATCGAGGACAGCTCCATCGCGAAGCGCACCGCCGCGTTGTCGAGCAGCAGGCCGGTGTGGTCGCGCATCCAGACCAGTACCGGGGACAGCGCCCGGATCAGCCGGGCCGCCAGGGTGCGCCAGGGGCCGTGGCAAACCGCGCGGAAGCCCGTCATGCGGCGCAGCAACGCGAGGCTGACCGCCTCGGCGTCGCCGTCGCGCAGGGCATCGGGCGGGCAGTCGGGAAAGCAGGCGCTGGCCATGCGGGTCTCCGGTCTCATGCCCGGAGTCTGCCGTGGGTCCTTGCGAACGGCGCCGGTCAGGCGGCCGCTCAGGGCACTCCCCTGGACCCCGTGCCGCTGGCCCGGTCGCGCAACCGCAGGACCTGGGCCAGCACCAGGCGCAGGTAGCGATCCTTGTAGACGTCGGTGCGGGAGTGGTAGCGGCCGACACCCTCCCAGAAGTCGCCGCCGGCGCTGTCGAGGGCGGTCCGCAGGATCCAGGCGCCCGCCTCGACATTGGCGCAGAAGTTGTTCAGCAGCGCCTCGCGCGCGGCCGGCGCGCTGGTCCCCCAGCGCCGGGCGATGGCCGGCAGATGGATCTCGTTGATCTGCATTGGGCCGATATCGACCGTGCCGTTGGTGTTGCCGCTGGTCCGGCCGATCGAGCCGCCCTCGACCGCGAGCAGCACCGCGATCACGCCCGGTGGCACCCGGTGCAGCGCCGCGGCGGCGCGGATGCACTCGGTCACCGCCGTCACCGTGGCGTCGGAGACGCCGCTTGCCCGGACCGGTCCGCCCAGGAGGCAGGGGAGGATGGCGGCGGCCAGCAGGGTGGCTCTCATGGGCTGGCTCCCGGGGCCGGGCGCCGGGGTGGGGTGGCCTCCGCGCGCAGCGTGCGCCAGACCTCGGCGAAGTCGTTGACGACCAAGGCGTCCGGGCCGCCGGTCCGGTGGATCGCCTCCAGCGCCGAGAGGGCCACGACCGTGAAGGGCTCGCCCCGCACCGCCGCCACCCGGTAGCCCAGCAGCGCGGCGGCGTCGCGATGCTGCTCGACCCCCAGCCCGCGCCCGGTGGCCGCTTGCCAGACGGCGCCGGCGGCGGCCAGGATGCTGGGCATCACCCCGTCCGGTGCGCCGGCCAGATCGGCGGGCAGGCGGTGCAGCCGGCCGGAGGCCTCGTCGCGCAGCAGCAGGGGCCTGCCGTCGCGCTCGACCATCGCCTGCAAGGCGCGGCCGAGCCGGTCGAGATCCAGGGGCGGGCTCATGCCAGCCTCCGGCGGCGCCAGGCGGGTACGGCGGGCCGCAGCCGGCCGACCAGCCAGCGGCGCAGCACCCGCAGCAGCGCCGGCACCGTCAGCCCGAAGAAGCTGATCGTGCCGAAGAACACGGTGCCGGCGAGGGCGACGTAGAGGGTGGCCCAGCTCCAGTAGACCACGAAGCACAGCACCGGCAGGCAGGCGCGGGCGTCGAGCATCAGGATGCGCACGGGCAGGGCGGTGTTGCGCCACATCAGCCGATCTCCTTGAGCGCGCGGGCGGCCACGGCCTCGGTGATCCGGCCCTGTTCCAGGGCCGAGCGGATCGAGGCGGTGAAGCTCTGCCCCTGGGTATCGACCGCCTCGCGAGTGATGACCGGCCAGGCGCCGGGATCGGCCCGCAGCAGCCGGGTCCGCAGCCCGGCGTCGAAGGCCAGGAACTCACGGATCGCCGTGCGCCGGCCGTCGGCCGAGGGCAGCAGGCGCTGGTTGACCACGAGGCGCAGCGACTGCGCCACCGATGCCACCAGGTTGTCGCGCTCGTCGCGCGGGCAGAGGGTGGTGATGCGCTGCATGGTCAGCGGCACGTCGTCGGCGTGGATGGTGGTGGTCAGCGCGTGGCCGGAGATGGCGGCGTGGATCGAGGCGGCCATGGTGGCGCTGTCGCGGCACTCGCCCACGATGATGTCGGTGGGCTCGCGGCGCATGCAGCCGCGGATGAAGGCCTCGAAAGTCGGCAGATCGCGCGGCACCTCGGTCTGCGCCATGGTCGAGCTGGCGGTCGGGAAACGGTCGAGCAGGAACTCGACCGGCGCCGCCGCCTCCTGGATGTTGTAGTGCCCCTCCGGGTCGGCCAGCTTGGCCACCGTCATGCCGGCGATCAGCGTGGACTTGCCCGAGCCGGTGCCGCCCGAGACGATCACCATGCCGCGCTCGGGGAAGCAGGCGGCGAGGATGCCGGGCTCGACCAGCTGCTGGGCCAGCGAGGGCGGCAGGTCGGGGATCGGCCGCAGGACGATGTTGGCGCCCTCGCGCCGCGCCGCGCGGATCGGGGTGGCGTTGAGCCGGAAGCGCAGCCGGCGCGAGCGGGACAGGCCCACCTCGTAGCTGACGTCGAAGTCGAAGCCGCCCTGTAGCCGGGCGGTGCCGTCGGCGCCGTAGAGGTGGTTGGTGATGTCGCCGAGTTCGACCTCGCTCAGCATGCCGAGCGTGGCGCGGCGGTTGCGGCCGTGGATGCGGACCCAGACCGGGTGGCCGGTCTGGAAGGCGATGCGCGAGGCACCCTGCTCGTAGGCCCAGACCAGCAGGGCATCGAGCCCCGGCGCCTGCTTGCGTGGCTCGGTCACCCAGCGCTGGCCCTCGCCGGGCCAGGGAGCCGGGTCGCGCGCCGAGGCGGGCGCCTCGCCGGCCCCGGCCGGCAGCGGCAGGACGAGGTTCACCGGCAGCCTGCCCCAGGCTGCCAGCGCCGGATATTCGCCTGCAGGCCGGGCTGGTCGGTGATGCGCACCACCCGGTCGCCGATGTTCAGCCGCGCCCGGCCGCCCTCGCTGTTGCGGGTCTCGAAGGCGACCCGCGGCTCCTCCACCAGCCCGGCGCGCAGCAGCACCCGGTAGCGGGCCATGCCGACGATGTCGCGCTGCAGCCGGCCGAGATCGGAGAGGAAGATCGTCACCGCCTGTTTCTCGCCCTGGGCCCAGCCCTCGGCGACGCCGCGATTCCAGTAGGCCACCTCCTGGCGGGTGCGCGGCAGCGCCGCGTCGGCCGGGCGGGCCGGGCTGCCCCAGGCGCGGACCAGGTAGGAGCGCCAGTCCGGCGGCGCCGAGGTGAGCTGCGCCTCGCGGGTGATCTCGAAGATGCAGGAGGTCTCGCGCGCCACCTGGCCGTTCTCGCCCAGGGCGAAGGCCATCTGCGCCTCGGAGACGATGGGCGGGCGCATCAGGGTCTGGCCGCCGCCCACCGGCAGCACCAGGGGGCGGAAGTCGTAGGTGGCGGTGAGCTGGGCCTCGTAGCGCCGCAGCATCTCGTTGATGGCGAAGGAGCGGGCGGCGAGCCCGCCCTGGGCGCCGTAGGTCATGGCGGCCTGCCGGAGCACCTCGGCGCGGCCGGTCTCCAGCCCGTCGCCGGGCAGGTCGCCCGGGCGGGCGGCCTGCAGCGCCTCCAGCGAGGGCGGGGCGTCGCCGCCCTCCACCACCGGCATGTTGCCGGCGCCGGTGATCGGCTGGTTCAGCTGGCTGGCCAGAGCCCGTGCGGCGGCGTCGTACTGCACCTCGCCCGGCATGGGCGGGCTGGCGAGGAAGCGCACCGAACCCTCGGCACGCACGCCAGGGGCGAAGGCCAGGGCGAGGAGGGCGGTCGCGGCGAGCAGCGCCGGGCGCCGCGTGGCGGGGCGGGGCTCAGACACGGTGCACCACCTGGACCGTGCGGGAAGCCGGATCGAGCTGCACCGTGGCATAGGCCCCGGCCTGCTCGCCGAGGGCGGCGAAGGCGTCCACGACCGTGGTGGCGGGCAGGTTGAGCGAGACCGGCACGGGCTGCGGCCGCTCGATCCCCTCGGCGCTGGACACCACCACCCGGTAGCCCACCACGTCGGCGAGCTTGCGGACGCCGTCGGCCAGCGGGCCGTTCCAGGCGAAGGCGATGGGACGCTGCAGCTCCTCCGGGACCACGCGGCCGCGCCGGGCGGTGAGGTCCACCCGGCTGACGCCGCCGAGCTGCGAGAGCTGCTGCCCGACCTGCTCCATCGACTGGCGGAGCGCGATCTCCGGGTTGGGCATGCCGGGGGTGGCGATCTCGGTCGTGGGCCCGCGCGTGGCACACCCCGCGAGCCCGACCAGCCCGATCAAGGCCGGCAGCAGCCGGCTGTTCATCCTCGCCATGCGGGACCTCCGTTCCTTCGCGGACAGCATGGCGGAGCGCGATGCGAACGGGATGCTTGCCGCGGAGGAGGACGGCAGCTGCGTCAGCGGCCTTGGCCTGGACCTCGGCCGGTGGTGTGCCTCAGGCGGGGGTCTTCGGGAATGGATTGCGCACCGTCACCCCACGCCAGGCAAAGCCGTCCTGCATGTCCTCCGACAACAGCAGGCGGCAGTCCCCCTGTGCCGCAGCGGCGAGGATCACGGCGTCCCAGCTGGCGAGGTGGTGCGCCACCGCCAGCTCCATGGCCTCGGCCAGGATGGCGGCGGTGGTATCGACCACCGTGTAGGAGTCCAGCCACTGGCGCACGGCGGCCCTGGCCTGGGCCGCCGGCCAGCGTGCCTTGCGGGTGAGGACGGTGAAGAGTTCCGCGGTCACCTGGATCGGGAGGATGACCTCCTCGCCTGCCAGGTCCTCGATGACCTGCAGGGCGGCCTGCTTGTGTTCGGGGCCGTTGATGCCCTCGGCATAGGTCAGGACGTTGGTGTCGAGGGCGACCCGCACCTCAACGCTCGTAGAGGTCGTCGCGGCTCCAGGCGCCGACATCCACGGCCGCCTGCCCCGCCAGCCGCTTCAGCAGGGCCGCGCGTGCCTGGACGCGGGAGGCATCGGCCGCGTCGAAGGGCACGATCCGCGCGACGGGCCTGCCATGGGTGGTCACGACGAAGGACTGACCCGAGCGGACCTCCCGGAGCAGCTGGGAGAAGCTGCGGTTCGCCTCGGCGGCGGAAATCATCTGGTCCATGGTCGATCGCAAGTAGTGAATGTGACTACATTAGTGATGGCGCTGTCCCGCCGCAACACCCTGGGCATGGCCTGTCAGCGTCGTGTTCAGCCTGAACACACCTTCGGACCGCTGTGAAGATTACACGGCCGCCAGCTTCCGGGGAGAGTGGCCATGATCGGTCTCCAGGTCACGCAGGACGATGCCGAGACCCTTGCCGTCGATCAGCTCGGCGGCGATCTCGTCCACCACGCCGGCCTCGGCGCGGGTGTCCAACTCACCCAGCTTGAGCCGCTCATTCTTGCGCCGCTCGATCTCCTTCACCGCCGAGCCGCGCTTGAACACCTTCGCCAGCCGCCGTAAGGCCTCTGAGAAGCCCACCGCGGCGTAGAGCCGGTTGCGCAGACTGGTATCGCCCGGTGTGGTGCTCAGCGCCCACAGCTCCACCGGCCCGAGGCTGTTGACCAGCATCTGCTCGTACTTGGCGCCGCCGGCGGTCAGCACCGCGAGGAAGGGCGCACCATTCGGACCCGGGCCGTTCAGGGCGTAGCGTACCACGTCGGCGCTCGCGGCCGACAGGTCGAAGCGTGCGATGACCTCCTCGCGCTCCTTCTCGTCGCCGGTGCGCAGGATGAAGCGCCCGGTGCTCTGGGCGACGATCGCCTCGCCCATGTCCTCCAGCCGCTGCGACGAGAAGCCGAGCTGGATGTTGTGCTTGCGGCCCTCGCGGACGTCGAGTTCCGCCTGGGCGCGGACCAGCGGGCTGCCCTTGGTGCGGTGCCACTCGTCGTAGTCGAGGCGCTTGACCGCCTCCATCACCTCCTGGAACCGCTCGCGGTGGTAGTCGCGCACCGGCTCGGGGACGAATTGCGCGTAGTCCGGGTGCAGGAAGAAGTTCCGCGCCAGCAGGTGCCGCGCCAGCATGTACATCAGCTCGGTCTGCCGGTTCGCCGCCGCCGAGCCGGCCGGGGCCACTGCGGCAAGGTCGAGCACGATGATGCGGGCCGGACCGAAATCCAGGCGGGTTGGCCGGCTCAGCGAGGGAAAGCGCCGGATCAGGTCGTAGACGTAGCGCTCGAACAGGGTGCAGGCGGACTCGCTGGTCTCGGCGATGTGCAGGTCCTTGAAGGCGTCGCGGATCTGGTCGGAGCGGGCGGCGGCGATCAGGTCCTGCAGCACCGGCACGGCATGGCGCTGCGCCACCTCGGCCAGCCGCATTTCGCCGGCCCCGATCAGCGCATCCACGGCGTCGCGCCACCAGGGGGTATCGCCGGGCAGGACGAGCCCGTGGCGGCGCAGCGCGGCATCCACCTCCGGCTCCACGCTGGCCCGGTAGGGCTTGGGCGAGCCGCCGGTGACGTCGGTGCAGAGCCGGTAGGCCTCGTCGATCACCGCCCCGATCAGCTGCGCCATGCCCTCGAAGGGGGTGGAGGTATCCGGGGGCGTGGTGGCCAGCGCCAGGAAGTTCTGCAGGAAGGACCGCTCCAGCGGCAGCGGATAGTGGCAACCCACCTGCAGATCGAAGATATTGACCTCGTAGCCCGGCCCGAACTGCATGGTGACGAAGATCGCCTCGTGCTCGCGCGCGGGGCCGAGCGCCTCGCGCACCAGCCGCACGAAGCCCTGCGCCGAAGGGCCGATATCGGCCTTGCCGATCAGCGGCAGCCTGGCGCCCTTGACCCCGAGCACGGCGGGGCTGAGCACCAGGCCGAGGTTGATGCAGTTGGCCAGCACCGACTTGCCGGAACCGGGCGGCGCCACGAAGACGTCGCAGACGAGCGGGCGCTTGTCGCCGCCGGAGGGGTCGTAGGGCCAGATGGCGCCGTCGGGCCGGCGGAACAGCACCGAGCCCTGCTCCCAGGGCGAGGCGGTGCGGTTCCAGGGCAGCATGGCGAAGGCGTCGCCCAGCAGGGCGATCTGCGGCGTGCCGGTCGAGGTGAGCGACAGGCCGGGGACGCTGGACAGCGCCCCCTCCAGCGGATCGCCGGCGATCGGGGTGGTCTTGCAGTTGCCCCAGCCCTCGATGCGCTGCGCCAGGGTCGAGGCGCGACGGCGCAGCAGCCGCATCTCGCCGGCCGGGGCCCAGGTCGCGAAGGAGGCGCGCAGCCGCACGCCGATGTGGTTGTCCTCGTTGCGGGCCTGCCGCAGGGCGTCGAAGGCGCGCCGGATATCGGCGTTGCCGGGGAACATCGAGAAGAAGGTCGCGGCGACCTCCTTGATCTGCATGGCGTTGCGGCCGCCGCCCTCGATCACCACGGCGCTGCGCCAGGGGATGCGGTCCTGGCCCAGCCGGGCGGAAAGCTCGACGAAGGGACGCGGATCCTCGGGCCCCACCGCCATGTCCACCGGGGCATAGTCGTGATCGCCGATGCGGACGCGCTGGCCCCCCAGCGTCTCGGCATCGGCATGGAACATCTGCTCGGCCACGGCCGGCCACAGCATGCCGGCGGTGGGGCTCTCGCCGCCATCGGGATCCTCGGTCGCCCGCGGCATCACCCGGTCGCCCGGCAACGTCGCCTTCCAGTCGGAGCCGGCGGTTTCGCGGTAGACGGATTCGCGGATCACCCTGAGCGCCTCGTGGGCATCCAGTTCGCGGGTGGCGACGTCGTTGTTGCCGAGCGACGCGACGACCCGCGAGACGAAGGCCGTGTGCCGCGCCGCCATCACCTCGGAGCGCAGGTAGTAGCGCTGGCTGTTGCCGGCGCGCGGCCCCTCGCGCGAGAGGACCTTCTGCTCCTCGGCCATCTGCCGGCGCTCCTCCTTGGTCAGGACAGCGCGGCGGGTCCAGAGCACGTAGTAGGCGGCCTCCCAGCGCATGATCCGGGGCCACAGCGCCGCGCGTTCCTCGAGCACGTCCGAGACGTTGAGACCGAGTTCCCGTGCGATGGTGCGGCAGGAGGCGAGGTTCAGCCGCTCGATCTCGACCCCGGCCATGTCCGGGTCGGAGACGTACCAGCCGACAATGGCGTGGCCACGGTCCTCCAGCGCGCCCGCCAGGTCGATGCGCTGTGCCGTGGCGATGCGCTCGACGTCGTCGCGCTTGGCCATCCGCCGCATGCCCTCGATACGGACCACGCTGAGGTAGTCGCATTGGCGCGTCACCAGGGCGTCGCCATGGGCGGTCTCGATCTCGCAGAAGGCCGGCAGCGGCTGGCGGAGAACCAGCGACAGGCCGGCGAGGCCACGGGTGATGGCGGTGGCGATCATGCGGCCTCCGGGCGGTGGTGGATCATCCTGGGCGCGCCCCAGGCGCGCAGCAGGTCCGGATAGATGTCCTCCTTGCCGCGCGGCATCCGGCCGAGCGGCAGCAGGCGGACGCCGCCAAGGAGGTAGGCCCGGTCCTGGTAGGCGCGCGGCGCGAGGCCGAGCAGCGCGGCGCCGAGCACCGCCGGATCGTGGGTCAGGAGCTTGCTGGCGCAGATCGCCTGGCGGGCCCGGAACGCGGTCAGGGCCCGCCAGGCGGCGATGGTGGCCGGGCTTTCCCGGCGTGGCAGGATGTCGAGCGTCGGATCGTCGCCCGCCTCCAGCAAGGAGAGCTGGGCGGCGCGCGCGACGGCGAACAGCGCCTGCTGGCTCATCTCCGGCAGCCAGATCAGGGTCGCGGATCCCTCGGCCGCCGCGGTGTCGAGGTGCTGCGTGAGATGGCAGAGGGTACAGGCCACGGCGAGGTTGCCGGGCGCGGCGTCGGCCTCGTCGCCGTTCAGGTGGAACCATTCCTGCCGGCCCGCGGCGAGGGCGCCGCAGAACCGGCAGGGAATGTCGGGCACCGGGGCGGGGTCCACCTTGGTCGCCCGCCGCTCCCGGCAGGCCGCGCCGCCCCAGGAGGACGTATGCGACGACAGCAGGAGCGGCGGGAAACGCATGGTGGGAGGCCCCGGCTCAGTTGAAGGTGACGACCGAGTTGGTGCCGCTGACCGTCGCGGAGCCACCGGAGGCGGTCTGCGCTGCCTTGCCGATCCAGACGCCGCCGGTGGCGAAGAGGCCGCAGAGCACGATGCCGGCGAGGCCCATGGCGACCTTGCCGCCCTCGCGGTTCTGCGGCTGGCGCGACTGCCACAGCGCCCAGGCGCCGCCGATCAGGCAGATCAGCGCGGCGACGTACATCGCCATGGAGCCGAGGTTGCCGCCGGCAGTGGCCGCCTCCTGTGCCATGGTGCCGACCTGGCCGCCGATGGTGTTGGCGGCCTGGGCGAAGGCGGTGCCGGTGAAGAACGCACCCATGGCCGCCGCCATCAGCGCCAGCCCGACGCGGCGGCGGAGGATCGCGCCCTGGGGGCGCGGGGCGATGGTGATCTTATGGGAGATGATCGACACGATGATCGCTTTCCTGTTCAGGGCCGGGGCGCCGTCGGCGACCCTGCGAGGATGCTGTGCGAGGTCCTTGCGAACGGCGCGCAGGATTTTTCGCGCGACCTTCAGGCGAACAGCGCGGCGAGGAAGGTCGCCAGCGGCAGCACGTTGATGAGCATCACGCCGAAGACGAACTGCACGAGGCAGCCACCCTGCGGCCGGCGGCTGATCCCGCGCATCACCGCCCACCAGGCGAACACGGCCATCAGCGCCATCATCGCGCCTAAGGCCTGGAAGAAGCCCTGGAAGATGGTGACGACGTTGACGACGGTCTCGGCGGGAGTGGCACCCAGGGCGCCGCTGGCGCTCGGCACGTAGCCGAAGGCGCCGCCGGTGCCGACGATGATGGACGAGCCGCCGCTGCGGTTGGCCATGGTCAGGATGCCGTCGAAGCTGGCGAAGACGCCGCTCAGCACCAGCGACACCCAGGGGATCCAGGGCTTGCCCCGGAAGGGGTTGTGCGGTTGCGCCTGCTGCCAGAAGCCCCAGGCGCCGAAAAGGAAGGCGGCGATGGCCGCCAGGTAGCAGAAGGCGGGGACGAGGAAGGTGATCGCGCCACCGACATCGGCCGCGAAGTTGGCGAGGCCCTGCATGGTGGCGCGTCCTACTGGATGGAGCCGCGCTCAGCGCGCACGACCCAGGTCGCGCCCTGCTGCGCGATGGCGGTGATGCGGCCGTAGCCCGGCACCCGGTCACCGACGGCGACCTGGAGCTGGGTGCCGGACTCGCCGGTGTTGTCCACCTCGGAGAGCATGGCGAGCCCGGGAGAGGCCGCCTGGACCCGGTAGCGGCGCCTCACGGTGTCGCTGGGAGCCGGGGTCCGCGACGCGGCGGCGGTGACCGGCGGTGCCGGGGCGGGAGCTGCTGCCAGAGGCATTGGCGCCGGCGGCACCGGCGAACCCATGGCGGCCGCCACGGAGCCGCGCGCCTCGGCGAGTGCCACGCGACGCGAGAGATCGGCCGTGGCGGCATCGAGGCGCTCCCGGGCGGCCGCCATGTCCGCGCGCAGCTGCCGGTTCTCCTCGCGTAGGTCGCGCACCATGGTCCCGATCGTCGTCACCAGCCCCAGCACCTCGACCTGCTGCGGCGTGCTCATCGGTGCCGGGCGCAACCCGGCCGCCACGGTGACCGGATCGGGCGTCGCGAACTGGCTGGCTACCGTCGCGGGGGCCGGCACCGGGATGACCGTCAGGGGCGCCGGCGTGGTCACGACCCCCGCCGCCCTTGCCGGGGGTGCGGCGGACGCCACGGCGGCTGGGGGCGGCTCCGCCGCGGCGGTGGCTGCGGGTGTGCTGGTCGTCACGGACGGGATGACCGCGGTCGGCGGCGTCTGGATCGGGGCAGGGTCGGCAGGCGCCGTGACCATGGCAGGGCGCGGCGTGGTCACCTCGGGGGGCGTGCCGCCGGTTGCCACGGGCGGCCGGGCGGGGACTTCCCCGATCCGGGGTGCCAGTGGCGTCGGTTCCACGATGCGGCGAGCGGGCGGCGAGGCGGCCGGCGTGGGAAGGTTGCCTTCGGCCGTGGCCGGCGCGGGGCGGGCAGGGTTGGCCTGGAAGCCCACGATCTCCTGCAACTGCTGCTGCGGCGGGGCCGGGCGGTGCCGCTCGCGCTCGACCGGCGGCACCGACACCGGCGCGGGGCCGGCGGCGATCCGCGCCGAGGGCGCGACCAGCTCGGGGCCATGCGGCGCGATGACCTGCCGGGCGCCTTCCATCGCACCCTGCAGGCTCGCCGACACTCGCCGGAGGTCGAGGGGATAGATCGTGTTGTAGGGGGACGCCAGGAAGGCACCACCCGCGAGCAGCAGCACGGCACCGAGGGCCACACCACCGAGGAGGCGGCTGCGCCTCCTGGCGCGAGGGGCGGGCTTCGCCGGGCTTATCGCCTCGCCTGGCCGCTGCGGAGGCTCCTGCGGCGCACCGGGGCTCGACGGGCCCGCCGGGCCCGGCGCGTCCGCGGTCAGCGGCCGGAAATCGGGATGCGCGACGAGGTGGGTGTCCATGAGACGATCCTGCTGGGCGTTGGCCCGCAGGATCGTCCACCCCGACGCGAACGGCGCCCGGGAAAGCCACCGGCCAGGCGTCAGTCGGCGGCGCGCAGATCCTGTAGGAACATGATCCCGACCGGTGCATTGGCGGCGAGATGGATGGTCGGGCCGCGCGGCGCCGCCTGTTCCAGCGCCCGGCCGACCTGCTGCGCGGCGACGCCGGCACCGACCGCGAGCTGCTGCTCCGGGTTGAGGCGGGTGATGAAGGAGGTGCCACCCAGGGGGTTGAGCTGCCCATAGGTGTTCGAGGTGGTCGCGACGGCCTGGCCGAGCCCGGCGATGAAGGCCGCGGCGGCGGGCAGCACGAAGCGCTCCAACATCCGCTGGTCGACGTTGGTGGCCACCGCGGTCTCCATGCTGTCGGGGGCCACCACGATGCCGTCGGCCTGGATGGTCTGACCCTGGTACTGCACACGCGTGACGCGGACGACGAGGCGGTTGCTCTGCCCGGCCCGGTTGAAGCTGCCGATCAGGCGAGCGCCCGCGATGGGGCCGCTGTCGGCCTGCAGCACGATGGGACCGCCCGTCTCCGAGCTGACCGCCAGCACGGTGTGGGCATAGAGACCCCGCCCGGCCGGCATCAACACACGGCCCTGGCGCACGCTGCCGCCGGGGAGGGCGCCATCCGTCTCCGTGGTCGCCGGGCGCGTGACACGGCCGGCGGAAGCCGGTCGGGCGAAGGCACCTGCGCCGTCCCGGCCGTCCTCGGCGGCGGCGGATGGCGCGAGGGTCACGGTGGTCTGCCCCGGGCGACCCTGCCAGCCGCCGAACAGCCCATTCACCGCGGCGCGGAAGGCCGGATCGTCGGCCGGCGTCGTCGGCGTATTCGTTTGGGCGACTGTGCGGATCGGGTTCGGGGAGGGGGTCGCGCGCATCGGCGGAGGCGCGTAGAGCAGGGCCGGGGGCGGTGCCTCCACCGTGGCCGGTCGCACGGCCGGCGGGGAGACAACCGGTGCCGCCGGCGCGGGCGTTGCGATCGCGGCCGGGAGCTGGACGGGCGGCGGCAGCTGCAGATCCGGCGGAGTGCCGCGCTGGCTGGCGTTGATCGGGGGCGTGAAGGACCGTCCAGCCTGCTGCGCTCGCTCGGCTTGCCGCTGGTTGTCGGCCACCGCGAGGCGGTCCTGGTAGGGGTTGCTGTTGGGACCACCCGGCAGCGTGTTGACCGGGGTCTGCCGCGCCGCGCGGCTTTCCGCGGGGGGCTCGGTGGAGCCGAGTGCCGCCCAGATGGCGGTGCCCACCACGGTCGCGCCGAGGGCGGCGATCCCGGCGAGCCGCATCGGCCCGGCGCCGAGGGCGCGGTTGAAGGGGTTGCGCAGCACCCTGCGCCGGATGGCGGCGTCGGACATCAGCGTTCCTCGCGCAGCTCGGCCGAGACCGTGCGGTTGTTGACGGAGAGCAGCACGACCGGCGTCTGCGCCAGTGCGTAGACCGTGGTTCCACCCTCGCCGTACTGCGAGGCGTCCCAGGGCGGCGACAGCAGGGTGTGGCGCGTGCGCAGGTAGAGCTGGCTGCCCAGCCGCCAGGCCCGCACGTCGTCGGGCGAGACACCGCTGACGGCGAGGGGCACGGCATCGGCCGGGGCCACGCCGGAGAGCATGGCGGTCAGGTAGGGGGCGCCGGTCACGGGCGCGCCCGGACGGGTGTCGATCTGAATGCGGGCGTTCGGCCCTCGGTTGGAGACGTGGATGCTGACATCCGCGTCGTAGCGCGACTGGCCGGCCACCAGCAGGAAGGAGATCGGCTTGGGCGCCCCCTGCAGGTTGACCAGCAGGCCGCCGCGCGGCGCCACGGACATCGGCGTGATCTGGATGGTGTTGGAGCCGCGCACCGGGACGCAGACATGGAAACCCGTCAGGTCGGCAGACGGCCCTCCGGGGCCGGCGGGTCCGGCATTGGGCGAGGTCGAGCAGCCGCCGACGCCGGCACCGCCGCCGCCCGAGACGTTGGCGTTGTTGGAGTTGGTATCCCAGGCGATGGGCCATGGCTGGCCGGTGTTGTCGAAGAAGCTGAGCGCGGTGGGGTAGCCGCGCACGGTCTGCACGATGGAGGTCGGCTGGCCGGGCTGGAAGCCGACATTCACCGGCCGGCTCACGGGCGCCGCCACGATGGCGACGCTCTCCTCCTGGGCGCGGCGCACCTCGCCGTAGCGGCGCGCCAGCTCGCGGATCATCTCCGGGGTGAGCGGGATCGCGTCCTCCAGGATGCGGTCGCGCGTGGCGGCCCGATCCGCCGGGCTCGGCGGTGGCGGCGCCTGGGCCGATGCGGCAGCGGCGAGCACGGAGCCCGCGGCAAGGCCAAGGATGGCGTGACGGACATGCACGAGAGGAGCTCCTGATCCGGCTATCGGGCGATGGCGACCAGCTGGTCGATCATCAGGCCGTCCGGACGATCCTCGTCGTTGGTGCGAACGACGACCGTCGAGATGGTCAGGTTGGTCTGGCTCGTCTGCTGCGAGTTCTCGCAGGTCTGCACGATGGGAAACTGCACCGTGTGGCTCAGGCGCCCCCGCACGATCTGCGTGTCGGCGATGGTGGCGGCGCGCTGCGCCTGGGCGTAGCAGACCATGCGCCCGGCCTTCATCGCCTCGAAGTTGCCGCTGGCTTGGTAGCTACGGGCGAAGCTGTTCCAGCCCTGCAGCGAGAAGCGCCGTCCCGCCGTGTTCAGCTGCGTCGGGTAGTCGTGATAGTTGACATTATAGGCGGCGAGCACCGCCCGGACCGTCCATTCCAGCAGCTGCGCGTCATCCACGACGGGGCTTTCGAGCGCGCGGATCGGCCGCGGCGGGTTGCGACCGTCGACCAGGAAGTAGCGGGTTTCGCTGGGGCGTGTCTGCAGCCAGTAGGAATGCGCCAGCGCCGAGAGGGTGACGACGGACATGGCGACCGTCAGGAGGGTGAGGCGATTGACCAGGCGTCCCTGGAACTCCGGATCGCTCAGCCGGTGACTGATCGCCGTGCGCGCATTCTGCATGACAAGGTTCCATCCTGATGACGGAATCCTCGGTCATGGTGATGCGAACAGCCACGGATCGCCGCTAATGGTCCAGGTTGGATACCTCTCGCTGGTAGCCGCTCGACCGCTTGGTGAGTGGGGCGACATAGGTCCATCGGTTGCCGAAGAACAGACGACCCGCATGCTTGTGGCATTGACGGACCTCCATTCCGGCCTCGTGCAGCCGCCTGCGCGCCAGGTCGGGGTCATAGGTGTCGGTCAGCTCCTCCCGCGGCCGTGGCGGGACATTCATCAGGTGCAGCCGCGATACGACGGCGCTGAAGGGAATGCCGAGATCGCGGGCGACGGCGCGCGGGTGCTGGCCGGCCCAGCGGGTGCTCGCGAGGTAGAGTTCGAGGCGTGGCGTCCAGGCCACCTGACCGCGGCTGGCGCGCACCTCGACGGCGAGCGGCAGGCCATCGAAGCCCGTCAGCGTCCGGACGCGCCGCATCCCGGCCTCCGGCGTGGGGAGGGGGGCCATCTCCGCCTGGGTATCGGCCTGCTGTAGGCCACTCGTCCTGCGCCCGGACACCGCCGCGGTGGGAGCCTCGACGGGGGACAGGGTGCAGATGACCTGCGCGCGCCTCCGAGACGTCAGGATCGGGGGCCGTGCGACGGGGGAGTGGCTCACGATCGGCGGCAATGCCTGACTGCCGCCCGCGAGAGATGATCCGGCTCTGGGGGCTGCAGCGGCCTGTCGGGCCTCGCCCATCTCGCCGACCGCGCGGATCGTGGGGCGACGGATGTCGCCTCGCCGGCGGCTCGGGAGGCCGAGGCGTCGGCTCAGGGCGTAGATGCCACCCCGGGAGCGCCCGAAGGTGTCGGCCATGCTGCCGCCGTCCCAATTGGCGATCCAGCACTCGATGAATAGTGATAGATCACTGGTCTTCCAGGCACGAGGATGGTTGCTTCGCCGCATGGGATGATCGGGCGGCGTGGCCATCCCGCATGCCACGACACGCTCCAGAATGAAGGCGACGGTCACGCCGAGGCAGCATTGCAGGGCTTCCAGGCCGTGTCCCTTCGCGATCATCGCTGCGAGAACCCGGTCGAACCTCCAGTTGGAGACCGTGCCCGCCCCGCTTGGTGCCGCGCCCTGGTTACCCTTCCTGCCGGCGACAGCGCCGCCGGAAATCTGCCCTGACATGCCCGAAGCCCCAGTCGTTCCCGGGCGCACACTGTCACAACCGTGATCGAAGAAGCAATGAGAATTGGATTTAACCGAAGCGATTTGGCGTTGTTTTCGGCTCTATCGCAATCAAGAACCAGGGTTCCGTCCATGGCCCTTAAGGCTATCCTACTGTATTCGCTGCCTTCAGGGGATCGGGACTACCGCTTGCTGCGGCCACCATAGGGGTTCGATCGTGTTCGCATCGTCCGGGCTAACTGCACCAGACGATCGATTTCGGCCAGGACCGTATCGAGGTCCTCCAGACGGTGCCCCTCGTCGCTCTCCGGCTGAGATCTCCTGCCTGTCCTGCGGTCGGGCTCCGGCGCCGTGTCGCGCTGGCCCTCTGTCGCATAGATGGAAGGCAGCAGATCGGCCGGCTCGACGCCAAGGCTTCGGGCGATGCCGAGCAGGGTCTTGAGCGTGAGGTACTGCAGCCCGTTCTCGACCGAGAAGATCGTGGTGACCTGCAACCCGGCCTTCACGGCCAGCTCTGCCTGGGTCAGGGACTGTTCAGTCCGGATTTCCCTGATGCGTCTGCCCACGACGGCAAGATAGGGATCGACATCACGCTCCGCGCCGCGAGTGCGGCGAGACGGCGCCGAGGGTACGGCCGTTGGCGATTGGGTAACCGAGGCCTGCTCGGGCTTCTTCATCGGGGACAGGCCGCCCGGCCGTCACGCCCGGGCATCGGACGTCGTGGATGCCGTTCGCATCGGCGAAGGGCAGTGGAGGGAGAAGGAGAACCCACGCCATGGCATTTCCCCCGGTCGTCCTGTTGACCTTGCAACTCCTGCACCCCTCCACTGTCCCGGTTACCCCGGTCGACTTCCGTTTGATGCCATCCGGCGCCGTCGTGGCGGAATCCGGCCATATGGATCAAGCGAATACACCCCATGGTAGCACCGATACATCGCAAACGCCCACCCGCCGCTCATCGCGGCCGGCGGCCGGCGATGCCGGGCCCGCCAGGATGCAGGGCTACGGCACTGATATCCCACTGTCATTTGCCGTCCGGCAGATCGTCCCGAGGGGAATCAGGGTGGTCTACGGCCCCGGTGTGACACCCGAAACAACGGTTTCCTGGACCGGTGGCAAGGTCTGGTACGAGGTCCTGCGGGACGCCCTCAAGCCCCAGCGGCTTCGGCTGCTGCTCTCGGGGCAGACCGCCACCATCGCCCGCTAGGCCGGGTGGCTGGCACGCCGTTCGCGTCGCGCCCTGCCAGCCTGTGCCCTCCTTGGAGAGTGGAGGGGCACCGTGCCCGACCTGGAGCGAGATGGCGTCTTGGAATGGGTCCGGCGCGCCGAGCCCGCCGTGGCGGCGATGGTGGCGGGACTGATCCGGTCCGTGGAGGACGATCCGGCCGTGCTGCCGCTGCTGACCGCATTTGGCCAGCATCTCGATAAGGATGCCGGCGGCGGCGGCAGCCTCGCCGGCCTTTTCACCGACGAGGGCCTGCATCTCCGGGAGGCCATGGCCCAGCTCGGCGTCGCACGGCTGCTGCGGCTGCTCGCCTGGTTCGACGAGGCGCCCGTGGGCCGCTTTCATCCCTGGCCCGAGGCCCTGCTGCGCGACGAAACCACCGAAGCCGGCGCCTGCCTTCGGGCCATGCTGGCGGCGCTGCACCGCCAGACCCTGCTGGAACGCCTGTTCGCCCCAGCGCGGCTGCAGCTGCTGGCCGAGGTCCTGGGCGAAGCCCGCCGGGAGGCCGCGTGATGCGTCGCACCTGCCTCGCCCTGGCGCTGCTCGCGACCCTGCTCGCCGCGCCCTCCCTCGCCCGGGCGCAATCGACCGGCAGCGTGGGCTGTACCGCGATCACCCAGGCCGCCGCCGGAGCCATCGAGGCGCGGGTCCAGGCCGACGACACGGCCATCCAGGCGCCCACCAGCGTCCGCAACCTGACCTGCCTCGACGGCTTCTTTCGCGGCGTCGGCCTCAACGTGATCGCCAGCCTGCTCGATCCTACCAACCTGCTCGACGCCATCCAGGGTCAGATCTGCGCCACGGTCAGCCAGGCCTGGCAGTCGGCGCTCGGCTCCATCCAGTGCGGCCTCACCGTCAGCGGCTTCAACCTGGGCTTCGGCGGGATCGGCGGTGGCCTGATGTGCCCGCGTCTGTCCTTCGGCGGCGGCGGTCCGCCCATCGGTACCTTCGGAACGGGCTTCGGGACGTCGGGCAACTTCTACGTCAACGGCTCACCCCTGGCGCCCTCCGGCTACACCCTGCCAAGCCGCTAGACGGCACGGAGCGATCCCATGCGGAAACATCTCAGGACCACTGTCGCCATCCTGGTCGTGGCCGGCACCGTGACAACGGTTGCCCCCCGCCCGGCCCATGCGGAATGGCCGACCTTCGATGCCGTCACCCACCTCCTGCTGACGCAGGCGCAGCAGGTCCTCAACAATGCGATCACCCGTGTCTATGACAACATCACCAGTATCGGGAACCTGATCGGCGACCGCATCACCAACATGGGGGGGCTGCTGGACACCAAGCTGGGCGATGGCTTCACCCAGGTCTCCAACTATCAGCGCGCGCAGATCAGCGCGGTCCAGCAGATCGCCGACGCCTCCAACACCGCCAATGCACGCTTCCAGCGCGACATGCGGAACACCGAGATCCGCGACGAGCACACTGCCTCGCCGCAGGCCTGCCTTGCTCTCGACAGCGGCCAGGCGGCCACGGTGTCGCGCATCCAGGGCGACCGGATCGCGACCGCCATCGCTGACGTCATGGACTTGCGGGGCGAAGGCGGTCAGGGCACCGCCGCCTGGTACGGGCAGGCGCAGTCCATGACGTCGAGCAACGCGCTGCATCTCGCCCGCTACTGCGACCAGGACGAAGAGGCGGCTGGCCTCTGCACCATCTCCGTTCGCCCCAATGCCGACGTGCGAGCCTCGTCCTTCAACGGCCGCGAGGTCTACGCCGACGTCGACGAGGTGAACGCCGCGAACGACTACGCCACCAACGTCGTGCAGCCGGTCGTGCCGGCGGCGCTGCGCGGCGACCACCTCACCTCCGTTGAGGGTCAGAACGCCTCGGCCCTTCGCCGGGCCTACGACGCCCGCATGTCCCTGGCGCGCTCTGTGTTCAGCACGCAGATCGCCATGACGGCGCCGGCGGTGACGCTGAACGAGGCCCAGCGCGCCCAGATCACGGCGCGCGGCGGCACGCCGCCCGCGGCCGGTTCCTGGATGCAGGTGCTCTCCCTGGAAGTGGACCGTCGCTTCTCGGATACGGCCTGGGCGGCGTCTTTGCAGGCGATGACGCCGGCGGCCGTCTCGCGTGAGATCGCGGCGCAGCTCGCGCTCTCCAACTACCTCGCGCTGCAGAACCTGCGCGTGCAGCAGCAGGTGGCGGCCGTCGGCGCGGCGAACCCCGCGATCGCCGCCGAGCGGGGCTTTCCCGGCGTCGGCGCGACCCCGATCCCCTCCCCGTCCTTCGTCGCCAACTGAGGAGCTTTCCCATGTCCACCACCCTATCCGACGCGCCACGCCCAGCGGCGCGTGGTCCCGATCCGCTCCGTGAGCTGTTCGACCGGATGAACGAGGTGCGTGCCACCCTCTCCGGGCACGATCCCAGGCTGAGCCGCCAGATCGAGGAGGTCACCCGGCTGCTGCACCAGCCCGATGTCGTCCGCGACGAGGCGCTGCGGACCCGCGCTGCCTACGCACATCAGGATTTCTCCCGCCTGGCCGGTCCGGTCGGCGGCGTGCCGGAGGGTCTGCGTGCCGAACTCGGCCGCCTTGCCAACTCGGCGCCGGGGCTGGAAAACGAGCGTATCCGCGACCTGCTGCGCGAAGTGCCGGACCTGCGGGATCGGCGCCTCGCCCATGATATCCGCACCCTCGCCGTCGTCACGGGCAAGGAGGGTGGCGACCAGTACCGCCCCGACGTCATGGATAAGGTGGAGGCGCTGGAGCGGCGGGTGATGACGCTCTCGCCGACCTTCGGGAGTGCTGCCGCCCGGCACGCGCAGCCTGACCTGGCCGCCGGCGGGCCGCAGGCGACCGCAACCCCAGCCGCCGCGGCGTCCACGGCGCGGACGCCCCAGCCCGAGGAGAAGCCGACCGTGCCGGCTTCGCCGTTGGTGCAGTCCAGCGTCTCCCCAGGCGAAGGCGCGCGCGCACCGCGACAGCCCGAGACCGGCCAGCAGGCTACCCAGCAGCCTACCCCGGCCCCGGCCGCCATTCGTGCGGCCGAGGGGCAGGCCCAGCCGGCTCAGCCCGCGCTGGGTGCCCGCGATGCAGGTCCGGTCGAGCGGCTGGTGGCTTCGATGGTGCCCCCTCGTCCCGCCAGCCCGCCTCCCTGGGAGCCGCAGCCGACCCCGATCACCGAGCGGATCGGGAGCTACCTGGCCAACCGTGCCGACAGCAAGGCACTGGAGACCGCCGAGGCGTCCGGGCAGCGCGCCGTGGATGCTCTGCGGGGCTTCGCCCAGGGGGCCGGCGCGGCGGTGATGGCTCGGATCAATGAGGCCGCCCGCTCCGATCCCCGCAGCATGGAGGGGGTGCTGGCCGAGATGCGCGAAGGTGGACGGCATGCCGAGCTGCGCACGCAGTTCAACAACGCCCTCGTCCAGGAGAAGGGTCTGGCCGCCGCTTACGATGCCGCCGCCTCGGCCGTGAAGCAGTACGGGACCGATCGCCAGGCCGCCGAGGCGGTGATCCTCAAGCGATCCGAGCCGGCGGCCCTGGCCGGGCGCTTCGAGCGGCTCGACGCCGCCATCGGCGAGGCCGCGTCCCACCTGCCCAGCCGCCAGGAGGGGAAGAGCGTGGTGGACGAACTCGGCCAGAAGGTCGCCGAGCTGGTGCGGCGAGCGGCCGACGCGGTTCGCAACGTCTTCCAGCAGGACCATCGCCAGGGCGTCTCGGCCGCCTCATCCCCGTCTCCCAGCCCATAGGCTCATTCGCGTCGCCCTCTCCCATCCTCGTCTGCAAATTCCGGCCGCGAGGATGCGATGCGACGCCCAACCCTGTTTCTGGCCCTGGCCACCCTGGCGCCGGTCCTGCTCCTCGCGGGGCCGGCGCTCGCCCAGGGGACGGGCGTGAACCTCAGCTGGTCCGCCCTTGATCCCGGTGACGACTGGGCTGCCATAGTCATCCGCTCCGTCTTCCCGATCAATGGCTCGGCCGGAACCGTCAGCACCGGCAACGCCGCCACGGTGATCGGCACCCTGGTCCGCTCCCTCACCGGCTTCGTGGCGGCCATCGCCATGTTCTACCTCGTCTATTCCATGGTGATGCAGATCTGGCGCGGTGCCGAGACCTCGCGCCTGCTCACCGACGGCATGAGCGGCATGATGGCCCTCCGTCTCGGGGTGGCGGCGATCTTCATGTTCCCGCTGGCCAACGGCTTCTCCGCCGGGCAGGCCGCCGTGGTGCAGGCCTCGATGTGGGGCATCGGCATGGCCAAGACCGTCTACACCTCGGCCGTCACGGCGATCGGCGCCGATGCGCGCGTCATCGCCGATCCGATTGTCCCGGGCAGCCGCACCATCGTCGCCGGGCTGATCCGCAACGAGTTCTGCCGCGCACTCGTCAACGCCGCCGCCAACAACCCCAACCTGGTGCCGGCGCCGGGCGCCATCGCCTCAAGCGGGGTCGGCAGCGTGCCGGCCTTCGAGACCTGGGCCTACCGCCTGTCCAGTGGCAACGAGAGCGGCGCCCCGGCCTGCGGCACCGTCACCCTGGCCCAGCCGGCCAGCACCAACACCGTCGCCGGTGTCGATGTCGGCATGGTCGACCAGCAGCGCCGGATCCTGAACAGCGTCGTCACGGGCAGCATCCGGCCGCAGGTCGAGAGCGCCGCGCAGGCCTTCTACGCCACCCGCCAGGCGTCGGCGCTGCAGCCACTGCTGGGCGTGCTGACCAGCGCCACCAGCCAGTACAACAGCCAGCTCACGGCGGCAGCCAGCGGTGCCATGAGCCGCATCCGCGGCTCCCTGCAGGATGCCCGCGGCAGCGGCGCCACCCCGGACGCCACCGCGATCCGCCTGAGCGCGCTCGGATGGTCGGCCGCCGGTGCCTACTATCTCGAATTCTCCCGCCTCAACGGCGCCACCCTCTCGCTGATGAGCGGCGTACCGCGCGTCGAGCGTCCCTCCTATCTGGGCCTCGGCCCGGCCCTCACCGCCGATGTGGCGCCGCTTTCCGCTGCCGCCGAGGCGTTCATGGAGCGGGTCAGCGCCTACGTCGCCACCACCGACCAAGCCAACACGCCCTTCGGCGGCTCGGGCCTGTTCTCCGGCGCCTCGCCGGCCGAGGACGGCGCCGGCATGATGGAGCGGGTGTTCCGCTCCCTGGGCCTGAGCGAGCGGATCCTCGGCCTCGTCACCAACTACTTCGTCACCCCTGGTACCTTGGTCTGGATCGACCCGTTCGGCAGCCTGATGCAACTCGGCCACGCCATGGTCGCGGCCGGTATGGGGGCGCTGGGGCTGGCGGGGATCGGGGTGGGCGGGTCCAATGCCGTCGGCACCGCCCTGGGCGGCGTGCCGCTGGTGGGTGGGGTGCTGGCGGCCAGCTTCAGCGGATTGGGCAAGGCGTTGGAATTCCTCGGCCCGGCGATCTTCGCGCTGATCTCCGGCCTGCTCCTCCCCGGCCTGACCATCGCCTTCGTGCTGCCGCTCATCCCCTTTCTGATCTGGGTCGCCGGCGTCGCCGGCTGGCTGATCCTGGTCTGCGAGGCGGTGATCGCGGTGCCGCTGTGGATGCTGGCGCACATGACCATGCGCGGCGAGGGCCTGCACGGCCGGGCCACCGAGGGATACTCGCTGCTGTTCAACGTGCTGTTCCGCCCGGTGCTGATGCTGCTCGGGCTGTTCCTCGGCTACTTCATCTTCGCCAGCATGTCCTGGCTGCTGCGGCTGAGCTTCGGGGTGGCGGCAGGCTTCGTGCTGGGCAACGGCTGGATCGTAACCAACGTGCTCGGGGTCGTGGTGCTGCTCTGCGTCTTCGTGCTGGCCCACGTCGTCCTGGCGCTGCTGTCCTTCCGCATGATCTCCCTGGTGCCCCACCACGTCCCGCGCCTGATCGGCTTCCTGCCGGCGAACCGGGTCGACATGGACGGCTTCAGCCGGGATGCTGCGCTGGTTGGGGCGGCAGGGGCATTGCAAAACATCGACGGTGCCGCTCGAAGGCTTGGTGGTTCGGCTCGCAATTCTGGTGATCGAACCCTGGCGCCGACGGCAATAGCTGGACCGCAAGGGCGGGCAGCAAGTAAGGAGATGGACTCTACCCTCCGGGCATCGACAGAGATCTCCGGCGCTAGGGATGAATGACCGATGAACGATGACGGCGAGAGCCAAGGAATGAGCGGAACGGCCGGCTACCTGCTAGGCAGGATGTCGGCAGAAAACGCTCGTTCGCGTTCGGATTGGGTCGATAATCTTGTGGCCCGTCGGCGGCGCCCGGAAGCGCGTTTCTTCCGTGAAGCTGATGTACATGCGAAGATCGCTGAATGGCAGGCTGCGCTCGCCTCAAGGGACGCCATCATCGATCAGCTACAGGAGCATGCTGCTGGTCTCGCCAGCGAGCGGGATCAGTGGCGTGACTACGCGAAGGCGATCGAGGGCGAGCGGGAGGAACTGAAGGAGCAGTTCCGCAGCCTGACCGTGAACGCCAACCTCATGGTCGAGCGCCTCGACGAGTACGACAGGGCGAACGAGGCGCTGGAGGCGGAAGTCGAGGCGCTGCGCGCCGAGATCGCCCGCCTCAAGGGCAGTGGCGGGTAGCGCAGGCCGTTCGCAACGATACTGGGCAGCATGGGGCCGCAACCAGGACAGGCCCCATGCCCTACGCTCGAAACCTCCTCCTCGCCGCTCTCGCGTCGATCCCACTCGCGGCCTGCAGCAGCGGCAACATCCGCACCGCCGGCAGCTACAGTGCTCCGGCCGCGCCGCAGGTCCAGAATCCCAACTACGATCCCTATGCCGCTCCGGGCACCGTCAATGCCACCTGGGCGCCGCCCGTGCTCAACCGTAACGGCACCATCGTGAAGCCCAACGATCCGCGCGGGGCGATGGCCGGCAGGCCGGACTACGAGCATGCCCCGTGGGCCACGGGCGCGGCCGGCGGTGCCACCTACGCCCCACCCGGCACCTTCTGACGACCTGGCGGCCGGTGCGGCGGCTATCGGGCCGGCCGCACATCCGTGCGGCTGAAATCGTCGCCGACGTAGAGCAGCGGCGCGTCGTGCTCGATCGCCAGCACGTAGGCGAAGCAGTCGCCGAAGTTCAGCCCCGCCGGGTGGACGCCCTTGCCCCAGCGCGCATAGGCCTCGGCCATGCGCCGCGCCGTCCCCGGTGTGACGCTCGCGACCTCGAAGCCCAGGCCCTCGACCAGCTGGCGCATCTCCACCCCGAGATCGCGCCGGCCCGCCACGATCAGCGCCTCCGCCATGGTCCCGGCCGAGATCGCCAGGGCGTCGGCCGCCTCCAGCACATCCATGCAGGCCTCGGCCTCGGGCTCGTCGAGCAGGATCGCCAGCAGCGCCGAGGTGTCGACCGCGATCATCGCGGCAGCCCGGCCTCGTCGTACAGATCGTCCTGACTGCGGGCGGCGCTCACGCCGGCCCGTGCCTTGGCGGCACCGACGCGGCGCAGCTCCTCCATCAGGGCGCGGCGTCCGGCTGCATCCGGTGTCCGGTGCACCGGGACCAGGCGCACGGCGGCGCGGCCATGACGCGTCAGCACGACCTCGTCGCCGGCCTCGGCCCGGCGCACCAGCTCGGTCAGCTGCCCCTTCGCATCCGTCACGGAGACCTGCACGATCGAACCCCAGCAGAAAGCCTCCCGGCGAAATAGACCATCGGGTGGTCCATTTCAACGATGCTGGCGCTGAGTGGTATCGGGGTCAGCCGGCGCTCGGCCAGAATCGGTCGGCCGATCGGAGGTACTCCCCGGCCGAGCCCAGCCGCCGCGTGCGCAGCTGCCAGTTCGCCCAGGCATTGCGGAAGGCGAGCACGAAGAACGCGGCGCAGAAGGGCAGGAACTGCACCGCCGCCCAGAAGCGTCCCTGGCCTGCGGGAAGCACCGTCATCTGCCAGGTCCATAGCCCCAGCGCGGCCCAGCCGGCCGCGAAGCAGCCCCAGGCCACCCGCGCCGTCTGCCGGCGCCGCCGCAGCCAGCGCCGCTTCAGCTCGAACTCGGTGAGGCCCATCGCGAAGGCCGTCGCCCCCGGGTCGAGGCGGCCGTCCTCGTCGGCGATCGGGCCACGCACCGGGGCCGGCTCGCGCCGGATCGCGGCGACGAGGCCCCGGACCAGCCCGTAGCCGGACCGGATCTCGGCCACTCCGGTCGTCTCGGCGGCCCTGCGAGCCGCCCAGCGGGGGCCGGCGAGTAGCCATCCGAAGCGCCGACGACTACCAGGGTGGTCGCCCTGCAGCCCGGGTCCCAGGTCGATGGCCATGGCTCAGCCCCCGGTTGCGGTCGCGACCAGCGCCTCGAGGTTGTTGGGCAGTCCATCCGTCCGCCCCTCCGTGCCATCGGCCCGGCGCCAGACCAGCGTCGGCGTCCCGCGCAGGCCGATCGAGGCCGCTGCGGCCCCATTCTCCCGCAACCGCGCGGCCGCTTCCGGCGCCGGCGGGGCCCGCAGGTCGCCCCGGCTCCAGGCGGCGATCATCGCTTCCTCCGAGCGGCTCAGCATCGCGAGCGCGTCGGCGGTGCTCCGCCCGGCATTGTGGTGATCGAGGATGGCCACGGGGATCACCGACAGGTGCAGCCGGCCGGCCGCGACCAGCGGCTGCAGGCGCCGCAGGGCCTGGACCGAGTAGCCGCACTGCGGATCCACGAACATCCAGACATGCGGCGCCCCCTCGGGGCCCGCAGTGCCGGCATGGGCTCGCTGGGCCACCGCGACCGGGCTGGCGGCCGGCGCGACTGCCCCGCCGCCGGCACCTTGAGCCGGCCCGCCGGCCGGCTGCGTCGCACCGGGCGCGACGTCCCCGATGGTGACGGTCGGGATCGCCCCTTCGATGCCCGCCACATGATCGCGGGTGAGGTTCTTGCCCGCCGTGTCCCACATCACCCCGGGAATGACGCGCTCCCCGTCGGGGGTCGCGTAGAATACCTGGAAGGCGTCGCCGCTGCGCAGCACCACGCTGCGAAGGCCCTCGCGCTCACCGAGATCCGTGACGCCCGCGCCCCCGATCTCACGGAGACGCGCCAGGGTCAGGTCCACCGGAAAGCCCGCCACCATGGCCCGTCCGGAAGGCAGCACCGAGAGCAGCATGAACTCGGCGCCGGAGCGGGCCACGACCAGGCGCAGGCCATGGCTCAGCCCCAGGTCCTGCAAGGTGGCACCGGCCTGGGACACGCGCTGCAGCACCGGCACCGAGAGATCTCCGCCGGGCGTCGCCACCGTGGCAGGAGCTGCTGACGGCGCAGCCGCCGGCGCCGCGGCACGCTGGACCGCGGGCGTGGGCGCGGTTGGCCAGGCCTGGGGCGCGGCGGATACCGGAGCCGGGAGGGCCAGGGTGGGAGGCGCATCGGGCCCGGCAGAGGCGGGGCAGAGGGTCTGCGCCATGGAGATGGCCGGCAGGCCAACCAGGGCGCAGGTGGTCAGGAGGATGCGTCGCATGGGTCTCGTCCGGTGCTGATGACCGGCCGAGCCTAGGAAGGGGCGATGCGAACGGGGCTGTCGTGATACCCCGCTGCCGGGGCAAGGACGACGGGCTCCATGTTGTCGAGCAGCTGGCTCGTGGCCGACAGGACGTTGAACAACACAGGGGTGAACCAGGGCCGCGTCTCGAAACTCTCGCAGAATTCCAGGCCGCAGAGGAGCACGGCGGCCAAGGCGGTGATACCCGCGACGGTGATCGGCGCGGCGAGGGCGAGCTCGTCCAGAACCTCGTCCAGAGGTCGCTGAGCATCGAGGTAGGCCTGCTCCTCGGCGGCGACGTCGCCGGCACCTGCCCGCATGAGCGAGCATGCCTGCCGCGAGAGCGCCACGAGATGCAGATCCGCCGACCTGTCGTTCGCTGCCTCGATCACAGCGGCGTCTGACAGAATTCGTGACAGGTGAGCATCGAGCGCCACCATGTGGGCGGTCGTCAGAGCCGCGAGACCCTCGTCCGGCTCCTCGTCCCGCCGCATCGAGCAGAGGGTGAGCAGAATGTCGCTTTGCAGGAGCAGTCCCCGCGCCGAGGTGGGCGACAGGCTCGCCGCATGAAACACAGCGCGTCCCAATCTCTTCTCGACCGCGATATGCGAGGCGCTGTCTGACTCGCCCTCGTTCGGCCCCGCCCTGCGACGAACCGTCGCCGCCTGGCGGCTCCAATGTTCCCGGACCTGTCCCAGCAGGGCGATTTCACGGCGCAGGCTCTCCAGTGCCCATTCGTCGCCGCGTGTACCGATCGGGCCGGGGAAGGTCGTGATCTTCTGTCCGGCCCTGGTCGGGAACATGGTCACGCGGCCCTCCCGGCCAGGCTGGTGCGGCCAGCCGTGGCGGCGTCGTCAGGGAAGATGGCGGCTTCGGCCGGCATCCAGGCGTCTGGTTCGCACGACGACATCGCCCTGGAACCCGAACTGTGTCCGCAGCAGGATGAGCAGCCGATCGAGACTGCGGAAGGAACGGCGTACTGCCGTCTCACTGTCGCTGAGGACATGCCAGTCCGGGTGCCAACTGCCGACAACATAAACCGTGAAGATGTTGCCGCCATCGGCCGCTGGCTCTTGCTCGACCAACACGGAACGGAGGTAGCGACCGCTGCATAGCAAATGCCGCAGTTGACTGAAAAGGATCGGGGGAGGCCCGACGAGTGGTTGGACCCCCTCGGAGGGAACGGCGCGGTCGGCTCGACCATCGGATCCTGTGCCTTGAGTGTCGTTGCCGCGTCCCGCCATGCCGACAGAATGCGCGCCCATGTTACGTGCGACCAGTGCTGGAAATGCGCGTCTATCGCCGAGTGCTCATCCGCTTCGTCGGCTGAAGGCACCACCTGCGTCGTCACACATCAGCAATGGCGTGGAGCACTGATGCCAGCGATGGATAGCGTCGGCTGTCCCCATCGAATTCATCGAGCTGCCAGCCACCTTCTGTGGGGTAGGCGATCCAGCTCGGCGTGCCGTCGAGGTCGCCGATCTCGACGACCTTCGAGGCATGTTGACCCGGCTCGGGGATGCGTGCCCGTAGCCCCCAAGGCTCGGCCCCCGGATTCCAACGCGCGATTTCAGCATGATGCCGGCAGCCAAGCGCCTCGTTCGAGCAGATGGCACGCGTGGCTCCCGTGGAATCAACGCAGTAGAGGGCGAAGAGATTGGCATTAACCCCAATACGCTCCGTCGGCACGGTGCGATTTAATAGAAATGTCCTTAGATTGTTGGTCCAGAATCCCATGCCGTCTTGTCCCACTTCAAACTTATTCAATGAGTTGATAGCGGGTAACGCAAGCTGAACACTCGTAGCAACGACAAAAAACCTGATCCAAAAATAAGAATTTGTGTAAAACTGCGCCATTCCACGAGAAAGTCACTGCTCCGAGCGAAGCTATACATTCCTTCCCAGTGAGGGTTGCTCATACCTAGTGGCGATTTTAAGGTTATGCGCGAAGGACGGAGAGATAGGCCGCGTGAAGAAGGCAAATCGCACACATACTCACGGAATTGTGACATCGTTCGGGCGCTCCCCGGTTGCGGTCGATGCTGTCCGTGGCTGCCTCGACGACATGCGTCAGCATTGCGATGCTCCGCCAACGCTGGTTCTTCTCTTCGGGGGTGGAAAGCTGGAGCCGGAGGTGCTCCTGGAGACTCTCAACCAGACGCTTCCGGGTGTTCCCGTCATCGGCGGATCCGCCGCCGGCGTGATCGCGACGTCAGCGTTGGGCTGCACCGGCCTCGAAGTCGGGATGGTCGCCTTTTTCGATCCGGCGGTCACGCCGAAGGTCCATGCGACCTATGAGCTGTTGGAGAGTGACTACGAGGCGGGCCGACAGTTGGGGATGTCGGCACGCGGCACCCACGCGCCGGCATCCGCCGTGCTGCTCTTCTACGACAGTGTCCGCGCCTTCCAACCACGTCAGCTGCACCTTGCCGGCTCCGTCCTCGATGGCTTCCGGTCCGGCTGGCAGCGAGAGGCCCTGGTCATCGGTGGCGGTTTGCTGACGGATCTCAATCTCTCGGATGGCTGGATGCTGCTGGATGGCAGTGTGCGCCGCCATGCCGCTGCAGCATTGGTCTTTCCTCCCGGCGTCAGCATCTCGACGGAGGTGCTTCATGCCTGCAGGCCCGTGAGCGCCTACATGACGATCACCAGGATCGAAGGTGCCGAGGTGTTCGAGCTCGATGGCGACCCGGCACTGGACGTCATCGAAGAGCGCATCGGCCAGCCGCTCGTTGACAGCGCCGGCCATCCCACGCGGATCCTGACACTCGGCGAGAAGCTCGACGATCCCTGGGAAGTCGGATCGCCCGAGGATTACGTCAACCGGTTGATCCTGACAGGAAACCGCTCTGTCGGAAGCGTCACGCTCTTCGAGCCCGATTTCAGCGAGGGGACGATGGTGCAGCTGATGCAGAACGACAGCCAGATCATGCTGGATTCGGCCCGGGACGGCGCACTTGCCGCGATGCAGGCGACTGCGGAGGGCACCGATCCGTTCCTGCGTCTCTATATCGACTGCGCCGGGCGCGCCAGCATGATGAGCGGCACGGAGACCGAGGAGGCCAAGGTGGTGACGGAGACGCTGTCCGATGGCGTGCCGTTCCTGGGCTTCTATTCCGGCGTCGAGATTGCACCGGTTCGTGGGATCAGCCGCCCGCTCGACTGGACCGGCGTGCTTGCAACCCTGCGGGTGCAGCGGTCGTGAGCCGAGATCTCAAGAACTCCTTCGAGAAGGAGTTCCTCTACTATCGCCGCTTCTGCGACCGGTTGGGCAAGGACGTCCAACGCCTGCAGGCCGAGCGGGATCGCCTTGCCCAGGAAGTGAGGCTGCACCTTCTGCAAGGACGCTTCGAGCGCGACCTGAGCCACACGGCGGCCTACGCTCTGGACATCGAGCACCTGACCGAACGGGTCCTCGACGCCATCGCCCAGCACATGCTCTCAACGAAGGCCCTGATCCTGGCGGAAAGCGAGGCGAGCCGCGGAGAGTTCTGCATCGTCGCATCGCTAGGCCACGAGGCGGCGGCGCGGAAGCGTGTGTTCACCTTGAACAAGATCCCCGTCCTGGCCCTGATCGAAAAGGATGGTGGCGCTGCGACGGATCTTCGGCGCTCCCTCGCACCCGTTCTCGATTTCCTGGGTCCTGGCCCATTCATCTGGGAGTACGACGAGGAAAGCGGCTACGCGGTTGCTATCCTCGGCAGCATCGGCCAGAGCGAGGAGATATTCTGCCAACAGGCGGAGGAGTTGTCGCATACCGCGCTGACAGGTCTGGTGCATGGTCTGTGGCGCCTGCGTGCGCGTGAGGCCGTCGCCTCAGAGACCACTAATGGCCAGGGTCTGGCTGCCCAACCGCTCGGGGAGGTGCAGCGTTCCGATGATAGGAGCTCCGGGCCAAGCATGGATCCCGGTCGCCCGACGATCCGGGAGAGCGAGATCACGGCACAGCTCGGCCTGGGCGGAACGATCCTCGACGTCACGGTTCTGGCGCAGGCGGATGGCGAGTTTCGGCTGCTGCTGCGTCCGAGCTGGGGGCGTGGCTTTCGTTGCGTCGCGACCTATCGACGGAACAGCGACCGTACCTACAAGGACTTCAGCCGGCTTCTGGCCTTCGTGCGCGGCGTCTGCCGCTACCATGGCCCTCTACGTGTGCTGGAGGATAGCGAGCCGGAGGTGCCTGTGCATCAGGTGTCGGGCATGATCTTCAACACCGGAACGAAACCGAATTGACGGCTGTGCAGTCAGCAATTTTCTCTTGCGGTGGATCGCGCCTCTTTATGCGAACGACCCAGTGAAAGTCACAAGGTTTGCGGCGATTGGGCATGCGGCTTCGATCTCATGTCCTGGGGCCGAGCTGTGTCCTGCTGCTGGCGCCGTGCCATGGTCCTTTCCAGAGGGAAGCCGTAGGCACCTCAGGCGGTCCCACAGTTTCAGCGGCTTGGCCACCTGATGCCAAGGATAGCGGCGCACAGACGGAATCTTCACCCTGACGCAGTTCGTGGTTGGGCGCTACACCTCGGCTTATGATCGCCAGGGCATGCCCGGCGTCATCGCCAGCATCGACCAGTGGTACCTGGAGGCTATCGCACCGACCCAGACGCCCAAGAACGTGCGCCGCTGCCTCGTGCTCGACATGGTGGCATTCCGCATCGACCAGTCGATGTCCGGCGGCTTGGCTGGTGGTCCCCAGCAGGCGCTGTACTTCCAGCGCGCAGAGGCAGGAAGGCGATGGGATCGATACGCCCTGCTGGGAAACCTCCGTCGGGGCGAGGATACCGGCTCCTTCATGGCCAACGGATCCGAGGTGGTGCTGCAGGAGTATTATCGCCGTCGTGGCCAGGTGAGGACGAGTTGACGCATGCGTTTCATGGTCGCCGTTACGGCCTGCCTTGCGCTCGCTGGACCCGCGGAGGCGCAACAGCGGCTTTCCGACGTGGAAAACGGCCCCGGTCTACGCTGCTGGGGCATACGAGGCGGCCCCTCCGCCCAGGTCTATGTGTTCGCGGGTCCCGACACGATCACCGAGAAGCTCAGTCACGTCTCCTCCTGGGTCGCAGTCACGGGACCTGTCCGCAACGGCTTCCTGCCGACGGAGACCACGAACGGCCCGCGTGGCTGGGTGACGGAGGAGAGCGTCGAACGCGACCGCTGGTTGAACATGAATTGCGCCGCGCGGCGCAACGAGTGCGGGCGCATCTCCTTCGCCCATGGTTTGGCTCCGTCATCGAGGTGAACCCGGTCAGGTCGCCGCGGCGGATGCCCCGAGGCCGTAGACCCATTCACGCCAAGCCGACCCTGCCTCGCCATTGGCGTCGATCACAAGTGGCATCGGAAGATGCATCCGCCGGCGCTTGAGTGCCGCCACGTCGAGCGCGGCCGTGGTGGTTTGCCACAGCCTGCGGCTGGCCTCGACGTCACGGAACTCCAGGAGCAGGTTCGTGTCCAGCCCGGGAAAGCCGAGGCGCCCCTGCTGGCCGAGGTGCTCGATCAGGTTCTGGCCCAGCAGGGCGCCTGGTGGGGTGTCGATGGTGAAGACCATGATGGCGAGCTCCTCGCGGGCATTGGCCAGGTCGATGCAAAGCCAGTTGCCCATGCTGATGGCCATGAGCGGAAAGCCGTGACGCAGCCAGGCTGCGACGTGCTCGGTCCGCCTCCGCCGGGCCGGCGTCTCGGCGCTGTCCGGCGCTGTCCAGTCGGCCAGGTCCTCCTGCCAGTCGCGCCACAGCCTCGCCACCTCGTCGAGGCTGATCGTGATGGCACCATCGCTGGTCACCGGCTCGTAGGCCTCGCCGATCACGTCGTCTTCGAAGCGCATGCAGAACCGTGGTGGCGGGACCACATCGCGGCGCCCATGCTCCTGTCCCAACCCGTCGAGGACGATGGTGATCGGCAGCGACCACGCCACGGCGAGGCGCGCGGTGACCCGTAGGAAGAAGTCCCGCAGCGTGGCCGGAAGCCTGCGGCCGATCTCGGCCTCGACCGCGGCGATGGCCTCCTCGCTGGCCGGCGGCGCAAGCTCGACGGCCACGGGACCATGCGCTGGCCCAGGGCCGACCAGGCCGAGCCGGGATGCCGCCACCCGGAAGGCCTCCACATCCTGACGGATGCGCACACCCGAAGCCGCTTGCCTCCCCTTGCCGTCGGCCATGCTACCCTCCCCACCCACTCTGACCGTACCGGCCTGCTCCGGCCGTTGCTGCCCACCGCCGCCGACTTCGCCCGCGCAGGCAGGTCCCACTCCAGTATTCTCCATGGCCTTCATGCGCATCAGCTCAGCCATCGGCTTGGCAGCGGTGCCAGATCAAGGGCACCGGGAAAAGGCACAGTTCGGACCCAGGGGCCGCTGCCTCATGCGGGTGCCGCCTCCCTGTCCGGCCCGGCAGGCTCGATGTGGAGGAGGTGGATCGTGCCGAATGGCTTGGTCTGCTCAATGCGGGCCTTGCCGTCGCGGACAACTTCCAGCCCGGCGACCAGGGTGCTGGCCAGCGCGGCACGGACGCGCAAGGCCCGGTCGGGCAGATCGGGCGCGAACGCTGGCAGGCAGCTCTCCAACGACAGGCTTCCGCCAGGGGCCTCGGCCAGCAGCGCCGGAATGCGTGCCAGGGCGTCCGGGACGCGCCACAGCTCGGCCAGGCTCGGCCGATAGGTCGTGGCGGACGTGCCCGCCTCACCCCCCTGCCCCGGCCGCCCCTCCAGCAGCACCAGCGTGGCTTCCAGGAATGCCAGCATCAGCTCCGCCCGAGGCCGGGCCGGGCGTGGCTGCCTGCCCCGCCCGAAGACCTCGATCCCCAGCTGCGGCCGGGCCGAGAGCCACCCGGCTGCGGCGCGCATCGCCGCCAGTTCGTCGAGTTGCCGGAGCCGCCGATCCGCCTCTGCTTCGGCCGCCTGTGCCGTCTCCGGGTTCGCCGGCCAGAGCAGCTGCGCCTTGAGCCGCACCAGCTCGCCGGCCATCACCAGCCAGTCGGCCCGTCGCTCCAGCGGGACCCTGCCGGCATCCGCCTCGAAGGCCGCGACGAACTGGTCGGTCAAGGTGACGATGGACAGCCGGCCGAGGTCGAGCCGGTGCCGGACCACCATCTCCAGCAGGAAGTCGAGCGGCCCCTCGAACCCATCCACCGCAAGGTGCGGCGCGGCGTCCGGGAGGCGGTGCAGCGGAGGAGGCGCTTCCTCCTCCCAGCCCATGGTATCCGGCCTGGCGTCCAGATCAGCCATGGCGTGTCCTGGGCCGCTTCGTCGGCCTGGTCGCGGGCGGTCCGGGCTGGCGGGAGGGCGTCCGGAGAGGATGCGCAATGGCCGTGTCGCTCGCTGCCGCGGCGGCGTCACCGTAGTGCGGCCGCAGGTCCAGGGTCAGGTCCGGCCAGTCCCGGCGCAGCCGTCGCAGCGCCTGCCAGGGCGACCAGTCGGCCGACCAGAACTCGACCCGCAGCTCCGCCATCCGCCGGCGACGGCCATCCAGCTCGGCGGGCAGCGCACGGACGTGCCGCAGTGCCCGGGTGGTGCCCCAGTGAGCCCAGAGCCAGGCTCGGCTCGCCGGGTCTTCCGGCCCGAGCCGCAGGATGGCCGGCGGTACCGGCAGCAGGCGCTGCAGATCGAAGGGACAGCGCCGGTCGGTGTCCAGCCGCGCCAGCGCCCGCTGGTGGTTGGCGTGCGCCGCGTCGCGCAGCCGCCGGGCCAGGATGCGCGCACCGGCGAGGCTGATTGCCCGCTCGCCCTCGGGGGGCGCCGCCAGGGCGAGGAACCAGTCCTCCTCCATCCGGTCGAGGTCCAGCAGCCACGGGACCACCCCCGCGCCTGCCGCCGCCGCCTGGAAGCGTTCCACCACTGCCGTCGGCCCGGTCACCGCCAGCGTGTGGCGCAGCCAGTCCGTATGCGCTGGCGCCAGCGCCGCCTCCGGCGGAGTGGGAGCAGCGGCTACCATGCCACTGACCGACGGCATGATCGCTCAGAAGACTTGGATCACCGACCCACCCGGGGCGAGCTGCTCCAGGCGATCGCAGTCATGCCGGTTGGTCGTCATGACGGGAATGCCGGCCTTGCGCGCCGTCAGATAGACGAGGGCATCGTTGAGCGCCTTGCGCTGATCGAGCTTGCTATAGCCTTGCACCCGGGCAAGCGTCCCGCAAACGAGCCCGGCTTCGATCCAGGTGTCGCGGTCGGGCGAATGGATGCGGCTGGGCAGCATCGAGGCCATCTGCTGCGACCATGCCCGGATCTCCGCGCGCCAGCCCGGCGCGGTCACGTCACGCGCCGCAAGGCCGGTCGCGATCTCGCCGAGGCAGACCGAGCAATGGTGGAGGGTGGCGTTGTCCAGGAGCTCGGTCGCGGCCATCGGCAATCGACCGGCGAGATCCTCGATGTAGATGTTCGTATCGAGCAGGACCTTGGTGCGGCGCGTCGCCGCGACCTGGGAGACGTGCAACAACTCCGTCTTGGGACGCAGCGGAATGGACGCCGTGGCCCTGTCCGGCTTGACCTTGCGGAGCAGGGCCTGAAGGTCAGAAGAGGCAGGCACGGCCGATCAGATGTCGAGCCGATAGTCCTTCCCCAGGGAGCCACGCAGCCGCGTCATCACCTTGCCGGTCGGGTCTTCCTTGCCGCGGGCGGGAGCGGGCGGTGCCGCCTTGGCAACCGGCCGCTTCACCACCAGCAGGCTGGTGCTGCGCTTCGCGGGCGGCTTCGCCGTCTTCCGGCTCATCGGCATGCGGAAAATCCTCTCTCACCCGATCCTGGCGCCGCGTTCGGGGCCGCGGTGGGAGAGCATATGGGAGGGGGCGGGCGGTGCGCAATTGTGGCAACTGCGACTTTCTCCTACAGTAGACGCGAGAAGTGCGGTTATCACGTCCACCGGAGGCCAGCATTCTTGGGTGAGATCCAGACCGAAGCGCCACAACTGCCCGCAAGGGAGGCCGCAGAGGCCGCCGAATACGCCCGCGCCAGCCTCGCGCCCGCCACCCTGCGCGCCTACCGGGCCGACTGGGAAGACTTCGGTTTCTGGTGCCGCCAGCGGGGGCTGACGTCCCTGCCGGCCGCCCCGGAGACGGTCGGAGCCTACCTCGCCAGCTTGGGCCCCACCCACAGCCGCAGCACGTTGCGCCGCCGCCTCGCTGCCATCGGCCAGGCCCACCGCTTGGCTCGGCAGCCCTGGACGCCGGGCGATCCCGCCATCCGCAACACCCTGCAGGGCATCCTGCGCCGGCACGGCCGCCCGGCCCGCCAAGCCGCCGCCCTGACCACGGCCGAGGTGAAGCGGCTGGTGGCGGTCTGCGGCACCGACCCGGCCGGGCTGCGCGACCGGGCGCTCCTGCTGCTGGGCTTCGCCGCGGCCCTGCGTCGCGCAGAACTGGTGGCGATCGTGCGCGAGGACCTCACCTTCACCACCGAGGGGCTGGAGTTGCTGATCCGCCGCAGCAAGACGGATACGGTCGGGACCGGGCACCGCCTCGGCATCCCCCGGGGTGAGAAGCCCGACACCTGCCCGGTGCGGGCCATGGAGGCCTGGCTGCGCGTCAGCCACTGCGAGTACGGGCCGGTCTTTCGCAGGGTGGATCCCTGGGGTGGATTTGCCACCTCGGCGCTGCACCCGGACGCGGTGCGCCAGATCCTGCGTAAGCGGGCTGCCGCGGCGATGCTCACCTTGCCGGCCGGTGACCGGCTATCGCCGCATGGACTGCGGGCGGGCTTCGTCACGACGGCCTACAAGGCCGGCGTGCCGGACGAGGCCATTATGACCCACACCCGGCACAAAGACCTGCGGACCATGCGCGGCTATGTCCGGCGCGCCGTCCTGGTCTCGGAAAGTCCGGCCAGGAAGCTGGGCCTGTGAGACCGCCAAGAAGGTCCAATTACTGGTGAGGTGATCCCTGAATTTCGGACAGAAGGATAAGGTCGGCTCGCCCTGCGAAGGATTGCCCCACCGGTGATGGTGTCCCGGTACGAGTCTGTGAATTTACTGCACTTGCTGAGGTTTCCGATTTCCTAAATATATAATTTGATTGTTTTAATATTTGAACTAGTCAAAAAACAATATAGTCAAAAAACAATAGATTTAGAGGCTCTATGCTCCTGGCAGCGGCGTTAAGCGCGTCTGGGCACCGTTGACCGGCTAGACCCGCCTCGTCGAGGGCTGGCCCAACAGCCGCGTCGACGAACCCATGCCGTGGTGCTGGGCCAAGGGGAAACGGGCTAATCGTTAGCCGTGCCTGGCAAGGGCCTGTATGGCCGTGCACTGCTGCCGCTCCAGTGACCTTGCTGGACATTCCGGCTCTGACAGCTCTCAGCTCAGCCGTGAAGGCGCTCCGAGCCTGTGTCGGAGGCTCGGCGTAGAATGCTCCATGCTGGCGCGTGGTGGTCCGACCGTCCTGCTTCTGCGCCAAGCCTGCCGGACTGGGTCGAAGCAGCTTCACGGTCCGGTAGCTGCCTAACTAAATGGAATTTTGGTGGCGCAAAGGTCCATATAGGGCCGCTAGGAGATCCTGTGGCGGCGCATGGAAGCGGCCTGACTAGAGCGGTTTTCGATCAGGCTGCATCGTATCCTGCGGCGGCGAAGTAGTTGGTGCATTCAGTGGGCGTGAAGGTGTCGATGATCCGGCCGATGGTGCTCCAGAGGCCTTCGACGCTGCGCTCGGCGGCCTTGCGGAGGCTGGCCTTCAGCTTGGCGAAGGCGTTCTCAATGGGGTTGAACTCGGGGCTGTAGGGCGGAAGGTAGAGCAAGCCTGCCCCGGCGGCTTCGATTGCAGCCCTGACGCCCGCGCCCTTGTGGCTGCCCAGGTTGTCCATGATAACGATGTCACCGGGCGCCAGTTCGGGTACCAGCACCTGGTCAACGTAGGCTTGGAAGGCGGCGCCGTTGATCGGCCCGTCGAGCACCATTGGCGCGACCATGCCGCTGTTGCGCAACCCGGCGATGAAGGTCGTGGTCTTCCAGTGGCCGTGCGGGATTGCGGCCCGCAGCCGTTGGCCACGACGTGCTCGACCATGGGTGCGCGCCATCTTCGTCGACGCCCAGGTTTCATCGATGAACACCAAGCGGTCCGGTTCGAGATCGGGCTGGCTCTCGAACCAGTCCCAGCGCTGTTTCAGGATGTCCGGCCGATCCTGCTCCGCGGCGTGCGCGGTCTTTTTTTGCGCGTGATCTGGTGTCGGCGAAAGAACCGCCAGATCGTCGTGATGCCCACCGCGACACCGGCCCTGGCGAGCTCAGCCCGGATCTCCGTCAGCGAGATGTCTGACTTCCGCTCCATGAGTGCCAGGATCAGCGCTGCGTGGGCTTCGATGTGCGCGGAGCGGCGGTCACCGCCCAGCGGCCCGGGCGCCACCGATCCCGCCTCCCGCGACAGGGCACGCCAGCGGATTGCGCTGGAGGCACTCACCCCGAAGCGGGCTGCGGCCGCACGGCAGGAGGCTCCTGCCACCACCGCTGCCACCACCCGTTCGCGCAGATCCACCGACAGTGCCTTCGACATGTCTTCGCCCCCTTGTCACAGAGGGAACTGAATCACCTTCAGCCCGGCACCGGGATCACAAGCGATTCAGTCAGGCCGGAAACCGCTCTAGGGCGTCTCTGCAAACGGAGGACGTTTCGGATCTGTGACCCCATATAGATGGGGTGAGACGAGGTGATTTGACGGAGGCGCAGTGGCGGCGGCTGGAGCCGCACCTGCCGCCTGAGAAGCCCCAAACGGGGCGACCGAACGCGCCGCATCGGCGCATCCTGAATGGCATCTTGTGGGTCCTGCGCACGGGCGCGCCCTGGCATGACCTGCCGCGGCACTATGGCCCAGCTGGGACGGTGTCGAGCCGTTTCTATCGCTGGCGTGCCTCAGGGCTCTGGGACCGGATCCTGTCGGCGTTGCAGGCAGAGGCCGACGCGCGGGGCGAGGTGGACTGGGATCTGCACTTCGTGGATGCGACCATTATCCGGGCGCATCAGCACGCCGCCGGCGCCCGCCGAGACGGCGCTATCGGGGGGCGTGGCCCAGGCCAGGGAGGCACTGGGCCGCAGCCAGGGCGGCTTCTCCACCAAGCTGCACCTGCGTGCTGAGGGGAATGGCCGTCCGATCACGGCCGTGCTGACCGGCGGCGAGCGGCACGAGCAGATCGCCCTTGAGGCACTCTTGGATGGGGGTGCGATCCGTCGCCCTGGACGGGGCCGCCCCCGTCTGCGGCCGCGACGAGTTGCCGGCGACAAGGGCTACAGCAGCCCGACCGCCCGCGACCGCCTGCGGGGTCGGCACATTCGGCCTGTCATCCCGAGCAAAAGCAACCAGCGCCGCCAGCCCCGCTTCGACCGTGCGGCTTACCGACGGCGCAATCTCGTCGAGCGCCTGATCAACCGCCTCAAGCAGTTCCGCCGCATCGCCACACGCTACGAGAAGCGCGCCGTCAACTACCTCGCCATGGTTCACCTCGGCATGCTGCTACTGTGGCTGTAGCCTTTGCAGAGACGCCCTAGTCTTCCTGTGAAGTGACACGATCGGACCCGGCCTTTTCATCCGATATGCGGCCGAGATGAAACCGCATGTAGCTCGAAGCCGAATTCCGGTCGCCCTTCAGGAGAAGGTCCACGTGTCAATCGGCATTGAATGGGGACCCCAGATCGGCGCGCAAAAGGGGTTCTGACTCAATTTTGCTGAAGTTGACGTGCTGGGTTCCCTGGTCAGTCAGGGATCAGCAGGATGGCGAGGAACCTCAGTCCAGCAGCTTTAATCCCGCCAGGATTCGTCCTGGAGAGCGTGGACGAGACCGGCACAG